>JBIIVZ010000468.1:0-2844 GCA_044339175.1 Roseateles sp. | reverse complement strand
AAGCTGTCCGGCGGGGTCGCCTTGATCAAGGTTGGCGCGGCGACCGAAACGGAGTTGAAGGAGCGCAAGTTGCGGGTCGAAGACGCCATGAACGCCACCCGCGCTGCCGTGCAAGAGGGCATCGTGCCGGGCGGCGGCGTGGCGCTGCTGCGCGCACGCAAAATCTTGCAAGCGCTGCACATGCCCAATCTGGATCAAGCGTCGGGCGTCAAGATCGTCCAGCGCGCCTTGGAAGAACCGTTGCGGCGCATCGTCTGCAACGCGGCCGACGAGCCGTCCATCGTGCTGGACCGCGTCGAGCAGTCGGAATTGCGCAATTACGGCTACAACGCCGCCACCCGCGAATACGGAGATTTGGTGGCCATGGGTGTGATCGACCCGGCAAAGGTCACGCGCTTGGCACTGCAGAACGCCGCCTCGATTGCCAGCCTGATCCTCACCACCGACTGCATGGTGGCGATAGCACCCAAGAAGTCCGCCGGCGAACCGCTTGGCGGTGCCGACTCTGAACTCTATTGACCGCGCTACAGGCCCAAGACTGAACCCGAGCGGAGCGGCTCAACCCCTCAGCGGTTCAGCGGTTCAGCGCTTCAGCGCTTCAGCCGATCATCCGGCCAGCCCGACGTAGACATTCTGAACGTCGTCGTGCGCGTCGATGGCGGCCATGAAGGCTTCGACTTCATCCATTTCGGCCGCCGTCAGGCTGACGCTGGACTTGGTGCGATAGCCCAACTTGGCCGACAGCACGTTGAAGCCGAAGTTGGGCAAGGCACGGCTGACGAGGTCGAGGTCGGCCGGGTCGGTCAGGAACAGCGTGGCGGGGGGATCGTTGTGGACGTGTCCGTCGTCCTCGTCGACCGGCTCGATCGCTTCAAAGTCCTGCGCTCCGGCTTCGATGGCGGCCAGCTCCGGGTCGGCCGCGGGGGTGATCGGTGCGGCTTCGATCATGCCCAGATGATCAAAATCCCAGGCTACCGAACCGGCCGCGCCGAGCTGCCCCTTGCGGAACAGCACGCGGATCTCGGACACCGTGCGGTTCAGGTTGTCGGTCAGGCATTCGACGATCACCGGCACCCGGTGTGGGCCGAAGCCTTCGTAAGTGGCGCGCTCGAAATGCACCGCGTCACCCAGCAAACCGGCACCCTTCTTGATGGCGCGCTCCAGCGTTTCGCGCGGCATCGACACCTTGCGGGCCTGCTCGACCACCATGCGCAAGCGCGGGTTCATGTCGGGATCAGCGCCGCTGCGGGCCGCAATCATGATTTCCTTCGACAACTTGCCGAAAACGCGACCTTTTGCGTTCGCCGCCAGATCCTTGTGCTTGGCCTTCCACTGCGCGCCCATGATGGCTACTCCTTGCTGCCGAGCCCGCGCCAAAAGCCGCCGGCTCAGGATGAAAACATGCGCCGCAGCCGATGCCGCGTGCGCCCTTAACCCTGGTGATAACCGCCGGGGTTATACACCCAAGGCGACGCGCGCCTGGAGTGCTGCGGCAAGGAGGAAAGTGCGGGGCGCTGAAAACAACGCAGCGCACTTGATGCCAGCTGCAAGGCGTCGGGTTTGCGGCTCCTAGATCTTGTAGCCCGGGTCGAGCCGCTCGGCCTTGCGCAGCAACGCAGGCCAGACAAAGGCTGCGCCCAGCCCGCTGGTTTGCACCTGCATGGCCTGCGCCGTGCCGGCCACGATCTGCGGGTCGATCGCGTTCAGCTCACCGCCGGCCTGCGCGCTGATCTGGATCTGGCAGGTGCTCTCGAAGATGTACATCGACAAGAAAGCATCGGCAATCGTGCGGCCCACCGTCAGCAAGCCGTGGTTGCGCAGGACGAGGAAGTTGCTCAGGCCCAGATCGGCCTGCAGGCTGGGTTTTTCCTCGGGGCGAAAGGCCACGCCTTGGTAGCCGTGGTAAGCCAGCGAGGCCAGGACAAAAGTGCTTTGCTGGCTGATCGGCAACACGCCGCAGGCCTGCGCACTGACGGCCACGCCGGCTCGCGTGTGGGTATGCAGCACGCAGTGCGCGTCCTCGCGGGCCTGGTGCACGGCGCTGTGGATGACAAAGCCGGCCGGGTTGACCGGGAACGGGCTGTCGAACACTTTGTTGCCGTCTTGGTCGATCTTGACCAGGCTGGACGCGGTGATCTCATCGAACATCAGGCCGTAAGGGTTGATCAGGAAATGATGATCCGGCCCGGGCAGCCGAGCGCTGATGTGAGTGAAGACCAGATCGCTCCAGCCGTAATGCGCCACCAGCCGGTAGCAGGCGGCCAAGTCGCAGCGCAACTGCCACTCCTGTTCACTGACTTGCTGTTTGACCGAAAAAATTTGCATCTGCTGTCTCCGTTGGCCGCTTAGTGGGCTTGATTGTGGTCGCAACGGAGCGCCGGACAGGGCCGGGTTTTCGCCGGGGCCCGGCCGTTGTCGGGGTCAGTTGTTGAGCAACAGCTGCAAGATGATGCCGGTGGCGATGGCGACCAGCACATAGTCGTTACCGGTCTGCACCCACTGGTAGCCGCGCGGCGGCGAACTCAGACGGTGACCGCGCCAGTCTTGCACCACGTAGCGATGGTTGCGGTATTGCGGCGGCAGCCGGCCACCGCGATAGAACGAGCGCTCCGGCCCGGCACCGCGCTCGGCGCGGTAATCGCCACGGTCCCGGCGGTCATCTCGGCCGCCGTGGTCACCGCGGTCACCGCGCTGGCTGTGCTCATCGCGTCCGCCGCCCTTGCGGCCACGGTCATCGTCCGCGAAAGCCGGGGCAGTCAGAGACAGGGCGAGGAGGGCAATGACGAATTTGCTTTTCATTTGGAGCTCCAGTAGCAATGACTGATTGTGGCCAGAGGCTTCCGA
>JBIIVZ010000467.1:0-2845 GCA_044339175.1 Roseateles sp. | reverse complement strand
TTGCAAGGCAAGATCAAGCTGCCGCCGCGTGATCGCACCGTCATCCGCCTGCCGTCTTACGAGACGATCAAGAGCGACGCAGTGCTCTACGCCCACGCCAACCGCGTACTGCACCTGGAAACCAACCCCGGCAATGCGCGTGCGCTGGTGCAAAAGCATGGCGAACGCGATGTCTGGATCAACCCGCCGCCGATCCCGCTGACCACCGCCGAGATGGACCATGTGTTCGACCTGAACTATGCCCGCTCGCCCCACCCCAGCTATGCCGACGCAGCCGGCAGCCATGACGGCGAGACCAAGATCCCGGCCTGGGAAATGATCCGTTTCAGCGTCAACATCATGCGCGGCTGCTTCGGCGGCTGTACTTTCTGCTCGATCACCGAGCACGAGGGCCGCATCATCCAGAGCCGCTCGGAAGACTCCGTCATCCGTGAAATCGAGGAGATGCGCGACAAGGTCAAGGGCTTCACCGGCGTCGTTTCCGACCTCGGCGGCCCGACCGCCAATATGTACCGCATCGGCTGCAAGTCGCCCGAGATCGAGGCGGCTTGCCGCAAACCGTCTTGCGTCTACCCCGGTATTTGCTCGAACCTGAACACCGACCACGACCCGCTGATCAGGATGTACCGCCGGGCGCGGGCCTTGAAGGGCGTCAAGAAGATTTTGATCAGCTCCGGTCTGCGCTATGACCTCGCCATCAAATCGCCCGAATATGTGAAAGAGCTGGTGACCCATCACGTCGGCGGCTACTTGAAGATTGCCCCGGAGCACACCGAGGGCGGGCCGCTGTCCAAGATGATGAAGCCGGGCATCGGCGCTTACGACAAGTTCAAGCAGATGTTCGACCAAGCCAGTGCGGATGCCGGCAAGAAGCAATACCTGATTCCCTACTTCATCGCCGCTCACCCAGGCACCTCGGACGAGGACATGATGAACTTGGCGGTCTGGCTGAAGAGCAACGGCTTCCGTGCCGACCAAGTGCAGACCTTCTACCCGAGCCCGATGGCCACCGCCACGGCGATGTACCACTCGAACAAGAATCCGCTGAAGAAGGTGACACGCGACAGCGAGACGGTGGACATCGTCCGCGGTGACCGCCGCCGCCGTCTGCACAAGGCATTTTTGCGCTATCACGACGCCAACAACTGGCCGCTGTTGCGCGAAGCCTTGAAGACGATGGGCCGCAGCGATCTGATCGGCAATGGCAAATACCACCTGATCCCGAACTATCAACCGGTGACGGACGGCAGCTACGAGAGTACGCGGCGCAAAAACTCAACCCCGACCGGCGTGAAGACCTCGGTGGTCAAGCCGCTGGCCAAGCAGACGCCACAACCGGGGCAGATTTTGACCCAGCACACCGGCTTGCCGCCACGCGATAACGGGTCACGCCCGGCACCTCGGCAAGCACTCAGGACGGCGACTCAAGTCAGCGGCAGCAAGCTGCGCAATAAAAAGTGAGTCTCAGGCAGGCTCAGCGGCCCCGGAATTGCTGAGCCAGGCGCGTGATGCGCAGGGCCAGCTTGAGCAGATTTAGCGCCTGCCCCAAGCGGCCGGGCTGAGATTGCCGATTGAGAAAGGCCCCCACTCCGGCGGCCCCGATGGCGGCCCCTGCAGCACCCAGCCAACTGGCCGGTTGCCGCAGCCGCTGCACATCGACACGCAATTCGGCGCGCAGCTCGATATTGCGCAGTCGCAGCGCCAGCTGGCGCTGTTTCAATTCATTCAGTTCTCGGTCGAACATCAGGGCTCCAGTACGCTGAGGTCGCGCTTCAACTCGGCCAAGCTGCCGCCAAAAGCGCCACCGCTTGGGCTCAGATGCGCCCGCGCCCGGCACCAACTCCACCAAGCACAGCCCAAGTAGAGCAAGCCCAGCCCAAGTGCGGACAGCCAGCGCCATGCCTCAGGCACGACCAGCAGCACACACAGGCTGAACATGCCCAGCCCGGCCGCCAGCAAGATGAGCGCAAGCAAGGCTTGCACCAAGGTGGCAAACAGGCGCAGTTTTTCGGCTTCCAACTCGGTCGAAAAAAGCTCCGCACGTACCTGCAGCAACTCCATACCGCCGGCTGTGATGCGCCGCAAAGCCGCGCCAATGCCATCGCCTCGCGGCGCGGCGGCCTGCTCCTGCTTGCCCTCTGGCCCGTCGGTCGTCATTGCAATTCCTTCAAAAAGCCGAGCACTCGAGCCGACGGACAGACCTCTTGCATAACCAATCCCTTGCTCAGCGGCGGGTGATCAGCATCCCCAACAGCAAACCGATGCCCGCAGCCAAGCCAATCGACTGCCAGGGCTTCTCATGCACATACGCATCGGTGGCACGGCCGGCCGCCTTGGCTTTTTCGACCGCTGCTTCCTGCAAATCGACCAAATTGCGTTTGGCACGATCGAGGCTGTCTTGCACCTTGGCGCGCAACTCGGCAGCGCCCTCGCCTGCCGAGCCGGCCGTGGCTCGCAACAGGCCCTCGGCCTCGCCGACGATGGCATTCAGATCGCTCATCAAACGATCACGCTGGGTTTGGTTGACATCAGACATGGCTAGGTTCTCCTTCAAAAGTTGACGACACGGTTAGAAAGTTAACCTGTTTTAGCATACCGAACGTGATTTACATCAAAAGCTGCGGGCCGCCTGCGACTTGAGTGCACCCGGCGGACCAGCCCGCAGTGGCAGTTTGCCAGCACTTTGCCGGCGCTGTATTGGCACTTTGTTGCTCAACAAACGAGCCGGCCTTGATGGCACGCGGCTGTTCTCGCTGCGTCACAATCAGCTGCAAATTGCCCCCATTCCAAGCCACCAAGGAATCGCCATGGCCAGTTGCAAGATCCTCGTCGCTCAGGGCGGCGG
>JBIIVZ010000466.1:0-2856 GCA_044339175.1 Roseateles sp. | reverse complement strand
CGAGCGTCTTCTGCAGGCGGTCGGTATCGAACGCGCCGGGCATCAGGTTGTTGATGGTGACGTTGCGCCCGGCCAGGTTGGGCTGGCGGGCCAGGCCGGCGATGAAGCCGGTCAGGCCCGAGCGGGCACCGTTGGACAAGCCCAGCACATCGATCGGTGCCTTCACCGCGCCGGACGTGATGTTGACGATGCGGCCAAAGCCGCGCGCGGCCATCGCATCGACGGTCGCCTTGATCAACTCGATCGGCGTCAGCATATTGGCGTCCAGCGCGGCCAGCCAAGTGTCGCGGTCCCAGTTGCGGAAATCACCGGGCGGCGGGCCGCCGGCGTTGTTGACCAAAATGTCGACCTGCGGGCAGGCCGCCAACGCGGCGGCGCGGCCCTGCGGTGTGGTGATGTCACCGGCCACCGTGAGCACTTGCACGGCCGGGTTAAGCGCCCGCAGATGAGTGGCCGTGACCTCCAGCGCTTCGGCACCGCGCGCAGTGATCACCACGTTGACGCCCTCGGCCACCAGGGCCGCAGCGCAACCGGCACCCAAGCCCTTGCTGGCCGCACATACCAAGGCCCAACGGCCATTCAGTCCCAGATCCATTGCTGTTTATCTCCACTTTGCGAGCAGCCAAACGCCGCCCAAAACCAATACCGTGCCCACCGCCACCCAGGGCGTGAACGGCTCACCGAGGATCAGCGCACCGAGCACAATCGTTGACATCGGCCCGATCATGCCGGTCTGCGCCGCCAGCGTCGCACCGAGTCGCTCAATCGCCATCATCACCATCAGCACCGGCGCAAATGTGCAGGCGGTGGCGTTCAGCACCGACAACCACACCACCTCGGGTGCCACCGTCAGCGCCGCAGACAAGGGCCGCAGCAACACGAATTGCGCAATGCAAAAAACACACGCCGCGCTGGAGGCCAGGCCGGTCAGGCGCAAGGCCCCCAAGCGCTTGACTTCCTCGCCGCAATAAATCAGGTAGACCGCATAGCTGATGGCGCTGCCGAACACCAGAGCCGCGCCCAGCAGCACGTCGGAGCCTTGCATGTGCAGCTCCTGCCCGAACACCACCAGCACGCCGGCGTAACTGATGGCCAGCGCACCCAGTTGGCGCGCGCTGACGCGGCGCTGGAACAGCAGCCAGCCGAGCAGCAGCACGATGGTCGGGTTGAGGTAGAGGATCAGCCGCTCGAAACTGGCGCTGATGTAGGCCAGCCCGGCAAAGTCCAGAAAGCTGGCCAAGTAATAGCCGGTAAAACCCAAGCCCAGCACAGCAATCCAGTCGCGCCGGGTCAGCGCCGGCCGACCGCGCCCGGCCCACGCAGCCAGCAGCAAGAACAGCGGCAGCGCAAAGAGCATGCGGAACATGATCAGGGTCACCGCATCGACACCGTGGCGATAGGCCAGCTTGACGATGATGGCCTTGCCTGAAAACGCGATGGCCCCCAGACCGGCCAGCAAAAAGCCGGGCCAGAGCGGTTTGCTGGAGCCGATTGAAAGGGTCGGATCGGTCGCAAGACTGTTGCTGCTACGGGCTGTCATTGCGCGCAGTTTAGGGGGCCGCCGCGAAACCCCGCCGTCAGGGGCTGTTCAGATGCTCAGGCGGCGAGCCCGTCCAAGGCGATCTGAGGGCTCAGCAAGCGCTGCATCAACTCCGCTACCGTGCGAATTTGAGTGCCGAATGGCAGGGTACCAGCGCCGCGAAAGAACAAGCCCTTGCTGACATCGCCGCGCAGTGCGGCGGCCAACTGGTTGTCGATGCAGAACTGGCCCCAGCCCGGCAGACCGTCGCGCAAGCCGCATTGGGCCAAGCAGTCGAACGCCTTGGTGCAGCGGCTTTTCACTTGCGCCACCGCTTGCAGACGAGGCTCGGCTTTCAAGTAATTGCGCAACCAAGGCGTGGCCACGGCGCGCGCGGGCAGGCCGGCGACGCTGGTGAATTCCACCATGTCGGCATCTGTGGCTTCGGCCAGCACGCGCTTGAATTCGGCATGCGCATCCGACTCCACGGTGACGGCAAACGGCGTGCCGAGTTGCACCGCAGCAGCACCCAGCGCCTGCAGCCGCTGGATGTCCTCAAAGCTGCGCACGCCGCCCGCGGCGATCAAGGGAATCTGCCCGGCCAGGCCGGCCTTCTCGAAATATTCCAGACATTCCGGAATGACCCGTTCGAAATCGAAACGCGGGTCATGCACATCGGCCACCCGGGCCGCGCCCAAATGACCGCCGGCCAAGCCGGGGTGCTCAATCACGATGGCGTCCGGCAGGCGCTTCTTGCGCTCCCATTTGCGCACGATCAGTTGCACACCACGGGCGTCGCTGAGGATGGGGATCAGCGCGACTTGCGGGTGCTCGCTGGCCAAATCCGGCAGATCCAGCGGCAGGCCGGCTCCGACGACGATGGCGTCCACCCCGCATTCCAGCGCGCGCCGCACCTGGGCGGCATATTCACTGACCGCCCGCATCACGTTCAGCGCCACCATGCCGCGCCCTTCCGAGTGAGCCTTGGCCCCCGCAATCTCGCGCTCCAGCGCTTCCAGATTGGCTTCATTGATCAATTGCTTGGCCGCCTCGCCCGCGCTGTGGCCTTCGGTGCGGGCCATCAGGTCGGGGTGGTGGCGGCGCAAGTCCACCGAACTCAAGGTCCCCAGACCACCCAGCGCCGCCACCGCGCCGGCCAAGCGCTGCGCGCTGACGCCGACACCCATTCCGCCTTGGACGATAGGCAAAAGCGTGCGGCCCTTCAGCAGCAATGGACGCAAGCCGCTGCGCTGCAAGGTGGCCTGAATGTCCTGCGGCATGCTGGAGCTGGGCGAGGAAGACGTGCTGAACTGAGACATTGGCGAAGACATAGGCAT
>JBIIVZ010000053.1:0-10105 GCA_044339175.1 Roseateles sp. | reverse complement strand
TTGGCCGAAGCTGGCCAGGAATCCTTGGCGGAGTTCCTGGCCGCTGAGGGTGTTGAGGTGGTGGCCTCGATGCCCTGCTATTCGCCCGAGCGGGTGGACCGGCAGCGTGGCGACGGCGTGTTCGACCTCAGTATTGCGGGCCTGCAAAGACTCAATGCTTTGGGTTACGGTCAAGAGGGGTCCGGTCTGGTGCTGAATCTGGTTTACAACCCGCAGGGAGCCACTCTGCCGCCGCCGCAGATGGCGCTGGAGGCCGATTACAAGCGTGAACTGATGGCCCATTTCGGCATTCGCTTCAACCAACTGTTTGCGTTGACCAATATGCCGATCCAACGCTTTGGCAGCACGCTGATTTCCAAGGGTACGTTTCAAAGCTATATGCAGCTGCTCAAGTCCGCCTACCGGCCGGAGAACCTTGGCACCGTGATGTGTATGACCATGTATAGCGTTGACTACCAAGGCGATTTGTACGACTGCGACTTCAATCAAATGCTGGGCTTGCGCGCTCGCCTGGGCTCGGCTGGGGACACAAATGGCCGGCCTCATTTACGTGACCTGCTGAAGCAAGGCACTGCCCGCGAAAGCATCCGAATTGCCGACCATTGCTATGGCTGCACCGCCGGCCAAGGCAGCAGTTGCGGCGGCTCACTCGACAGCAAGTCGTCCTCACTTCAACTCAATCAAGAGGCCGCCTGATGGCATCGCCCTCCAAGAAAACACTGTGGCTGGTGGTCATCGTCTTGGGTGTAGCTGCGCTCTTTTTGTATCAATATTTCGGATTGGGGCAACTGCTGACCCTGGATTCGCTCAAAGCCAGCCGTGACGGACTGGTGTCGCTTTACCAAGAACGTCCGCTGTTCGCAGTAGTGAGCTTCTTCGCGATCTATGTCGCGGTCACCGCGCTTTCTTTTCCAGGTGCAGCGATTTTGACCCTGGGCGCAGGCGCGATGTTTGGCTTGGGCGTGGGCACCCTGCTGGTTTCCTTCGCCTCCAGTCTGGGTGCGCTGCTGGCCTTTTTGGCCGCCCGCTACTTGCTGCGCGATATGGTGCAGATGCGCTTCGGCAAGCAGTTGGCGCCTATCAACGAAGGCATGCAGCGCGACGGCCTTGTCTATTTGCTGACGCTGCGCTTGGTGCCGCTGTTCCCGTTCTTCATGGTCAATCTATTGGCCGGTTTGACGCCGATTGGAGCCGGCCGCTTCTACTGGGTCAGCCAAGTCGGTATGTTTGCCGGCACGGTGGTGTTCGTCAACGCAGGCACTCAAGTGGCGGCGATACAGCGCCCCTCGGATGTCTTGAGCCCCGCCTTACTCTTGAGTTTCGTTCTCCTAGGTGTGTTCCCCTTGGTCGGAAAATGGATCGTCGCCATGCTGCAGAAACGCAAAATCTACGCCAAGTGGACAAAGCCCAGCTCCTTCGATCGCAACCTGCTTGTCATTGGCGCCGGCGCCGGTGGCTTGGTGACGTCCTACATCGCTGCCGTCGTCAAGGCCAAGGTGACGCTGGTGGAAGGCCACAAAATGGGCGGCGACTGCCTGAACTTCGGCTGCGTCCCCAGCAAAGCGCTGATTCGCTCGGCCAAGTTGGCCAAGCAAGTACAAAAGGCAGCCTCTCTGGGTGTGCAAGTTGCTGACGGACGGGTTGACTTTGCTAGCGTGATGGCGCGGGTGCACCGCGTCATTGCCGACGTTGAACCGCATGACTCCGTCGAGCGCTACAGCAAGATGGGTGTCGATGTGGTGCAAGGGCAAGCCCGCATCACCTCGCCCTGGACGGTAGAGATCACCACCGAGGCGGGTGTGCAAACCTTGAGCACCCGCAACATCGTCATTGCCTCTGGTGCGCGGCCCTTTGTGCCGCCGATCCCGGGTTTGGACAAGGTCGGCTACCTGACCTCGGATACCGTCTGGGGCATGACCGAACTGCCACGCCGCATGGTGGTCTTGGGTGGCGGGCCGATTGGCTGTGAATTGGTACAGAGCTTTGCCCGCCTCGGCGCGCAAGTGACACAAGTAGAAATGGCGCCGCGCCTGATGGTGCGTGAGGACCAAGACGCTGCTTCGTTAGTCACGGCCTCCTTGCAGGCTGACGGCGTGCAAGTGTTGACCGGTCACCAGGCGGTGCGCTGTGAATTGGACGGCGACATCAAGCGCTTGATCGTCAAGCATGGAGAGCAAGAGATCGCCATTGAGTTCGATGTACTGCTCTGCGCGGTAGGTCGCACCGCGCGGGTGGAAGGCTTTGGCATCGAGGAGCTCGGCATTGCCCTGACGCCACGCAAGACCATCGCGGTTGATGTCTTTATGCGCACCAACTACCCCAATATCTATGCGGTTGGCGATGTGGCCGGGCCTTTCCAGTTCACCCACACTGCCGCTCACCAGGCCTGGTATGCGGCCGTCAATGCCTTGTTTGGTCGATTCAAGCGCTTCAAAGTGGACTACTCGGTGATTCCCTGGGCCACCTTCACCGACCCCGAGGTCGCTCGCGTCGGACTCTCGGAAGATGAAGCAAAGACTCAAGGCATTGCCTATGAAGTGGTCAAGTTCGAATTCGAAGAGCTCGACCGAGCCATCGCCGATGACACCGCCCATGGCTTTATCAAGGTGCTGACCGTGCCGGGCAAGGACAAAATCCTTGGCGTGACCATCGTGGGCGAACATGCAGGCGACTTGCTGGCCGAGTACGTGTTGGCGATGAAGCATGGTCTGGGCTTGAACAAGATCCTCGGCACCATCCATACTTATCCGACCCTGGCCGAAGCCAATAAATACGTGGCCGGTGAGTGGAAGCGTGCTCATGCCCCGCAAAAGATCATGCCCTGGCTGGAACGCCTGCACGCCTGGGAGCGTGGATGAAAGCCATGATCCAACGGCGACTGATCTTGGTCTCCAGCTTGCTGTGGGTATTGCCGGCCCGGGCGCAGAGCTTCGACCACCAGCATGCGGTTTGGACCGCGCTGCTGAAGAAGCATGTGGTGATGCTGGACGGCGGGCGTGCTTCGCAGCTTCGCTATGCTGGTTTTGCCGCCGACCGCGCTGCGCTGACATCCTATCTGGCCACCCTCTCGGGCGTCAGCAAGGCCAGCTTTGATGCCTTCAGCAAGCCGCAGCAGATGGCTTTCCTGATGAATGCTTACAACGCCTTCACAGTCGAATTGATTCTGACGCGCTACCCCAAACTGACGTCGATCAAAGAGCTAGGCAGTCTGATCCAGAGCCCCTGGAAGAAGAAGTTCATCCCTTTGCTGGGAGAACAACTTTCACTCGATGGGATCGAACAAGACATGCTGCGCGAGCGCGGTCGTTTTGACGACCCACGCCTGCATTTCGCCGTCAATTGCGCCTCCATTGGCTGCCCGCCGCTGCGCGAGGAGGCCTTTGTAGCTGAACGCCTTGACGCTCAACTGGATGAGCAAGCAAGGCGGTTTTTGTCCGACCGCAGCCGCAACCGTTGGAACGGCGAGCAACAACGCTTTGAGGTGTCGAAGATTTTCGACTGGTACGCGGACGACTTCAAACTTGGCCACCGCGGTATCGGCTCGGTGGGTGCTTATCTGGCCCGTCATGCTGATCAACTAACCGACGTGCCGGCCGAGCGCGAGCGTGTACGCGGACAAGCCGTAGCGAAGATCAGCTATCTCGACTATGACTGGAAGTTGAACGACGCCCGCCCATGAGTCCAGCACTTTCAATCATCCTGCCCATGCTGAACGAGGAAGCAGGCATCCAAGCCAGCCTGAACGTCTTGGCCAGCCTGCGCGAGCGCGGGGCGGAAGTGATTGTGGTGGACGGCGGCAGCAAGGACGCCAGCGTGGCGCTCAGCAATGGCCTGGCCGACCAAATCATCCAGGCCCCACGGGGTCGAGCCAAGCAAATGATGGCGGGTGCGAAGGCGGCTCGTGCAAGCGTACTGCTCTTTTTACACGCCGACACTCGTCTGCCAGAAGGCGCCGATTGGGTGATCGCAAACGCGCTCGAGGCGGGCGCGCAGTGGGGGCGATTCGATGTGAAGATTTCAGGCCGCTCAAAAATGTTGCCGGTCATTACCGCCATGATGAATCGTCGCTCACGCTGGAGCGGCATTGCGACCGGCGACCAAGCCATGTTTGCGCGGCGCGAGTTGTTTGAACGCGTAGGTGGCTTCCCGGATCAACCTCTGATGGAAGACATTGAACTCTCGAAGCGCCTGAAAGCCGTGGCGCCACCTGCTTGCTTGTTGGAGACCGTACTCACGTCCGGGCGGCGCTGGGAGCAGCATGGGGTTTGGCGCACCATATGTCTGATGTGGCGTCTTCGCTGGCTTTACTGGCGCGGCGTCGCCCCCGCAACCTTGGCGGCGCTCTACAAATGAACTCAAACAACGATAGCTTCAGCTGCGGGGTGATTGTGATGGCCAAGGCCCCGGTGGCCGGCTATGCCAAGACCCGCTTGATACCGGCATTGGGTGCGGTAGGCGCAGCGGCGCTGGCTGAACGCCTGCTGTGCCGGGCGGTCGAACAAGCGCTGGCCGCTGGGCTGGGTGGCGCACTTGAAATCTGCTGCGCGCCCGATACCGACCACCCCAGCTTTGCTCGTTTGGCCAAAGAACACCCGATTGAGCTGCACTCCCAAGGGCTAGGCGATCTGGGTGCACGCATGGCCCGCGCCTTCGAGCGGCGCTTGGCCGGCGCAGCGGGCCCGGTGCTGTTGATTGGCACCGATGCACCATCGCTTGACGCTGCCATGTTGGCTGCCGCCGCCCTTGCCCTGCGAGAGGCGGACGCTGTTTTCATCCCCGCGCTGGACGGCGGCTATGCACTGGTGGGCCTGCGCCGCCCGGCGGCTTGCCTGTTCGAGGCGGTGAGTTGGAGCACGGCACAGGTCATGGCGCAGACTCGAGATCGCCTCAAGCTGGCCGGCCTGCACCACATCGAACTCGCCCCGGTGGCCGACATCGACGAGCCTGCCGACCTCGCTCATTTGCCCATGGGCTGGGCGCGGTGAAGAAGCAACTGGTCCTTGTCGGCGCTGGTCACGCGCATGCGCAAGTGCTGCTGGACTGGCTGCATGCTCCCTTGGCCGACACCGAGCTGACCCTGGTCTCACCGACGGCATTGGCGCCCTATTCCGGCATGGTCCCTGGCTGGTTGGCGGGAACCTATTCGTTCGACGAAATTTGCATCGATTTTGCGGCGCTTGCGGCAGCCGCTGGCGCTCGCTTTATCTTGGGGCATGCGGCCAATCTGGACCCACAAGGCAAGCTGCTGGTGCTGCGAGGCGGAGCAAAGCTGCGCTACGACTTGCTCTCACTCAATATCGGCTCGACCCTGGCGCCGCCAGCGCTGCCGTCCACCTGCCGCTTACTCAGCCTGCGCCCACTCGGCGAACTCCAACAAAGCTGGGAAAGCCTGCTGGTCGACCCTCAGCTGATGTCCAGTCAAAAGCCACTGCGCATCACGACGCTGGGTGGTGGAGCCGCCGGCGTGGAAGCCTTGCTGGAGACCTTAGCGAGGCTGCGCGACTTGGTCGGTCCCCATCGAGCGCTACAGGCGCAACTGCTGACCCGAGGGGACAGGCTTTTGCCCGGCATGGCTCCGGCCGCAGCCCGGTCTGCGGCCCAGGCTTTGCACGCTGCCGGCGTCAGCATTCAGCTCGGACGCAGCTTCGATGCGGAGGTCGCGCAAGACTGCGACCTGCTGCTCTGGGCCACCGGTGCCATAGCGCATTCATGGCCCGCCACATCCGGTCTGGCCGTCAGCGACCAGGGTTTTATACGGGTCGATGAGCAGCTCCGCTCGATCTCGCATCCGCAGGTGTTTGCGGTCGGAGACTGCGCGCAATGGTCGTCGCCGCTGCCCAAGGCGGGCGTATTTGCGGTGCGTATGGGGCCTGTGCTCTCGCGCAATCTGCGTGCGGCATTGGACCCCGCCAGCCCCGCTGCGACCGACTACAAACCGCAGCGCCGCTATCTGGCACTGCTCGCCACTGCCGACGCTGGCGCCATTGCCAGCTGGGGTTCTTGGTCACTGCGAGGCCGCTGGATAGCCCGCGCCTTGTGGCGCTGGAAAGACCATATTGACCGCAGCTTTTTGCGGCGCTTCCAACTCAGCGCTTCGCCATCCAACTCTCAAACTTCCTTCAAACGTCCCTAAGCAAAAACGATCAGCCCATGACACTCGTTTCTCGCCTCAAACCTTTGCTGGCTGCCGTCGGCCTCAGCCTTTTGACCCTGTCGGCATCAGCACAGCAACTCGCCCCACTGAAATTCGGCGTCGGCCTGTTCCAGCCCGACAAGGAGCGCAATGACGTCACCTACCGCCCTTTGGCTCAACACTTGGCCGCCGCCCTGGGTCGCCCGGTTGAGCTGCGTACTGTAGACAGCTGGGAGGGCCTGGCCAAGTCGCTGGCCAATGGCGAAACCGACATCGGCTTGCTCGGCCCCTGGGGCTATGTGCTTGCGAACCAATCCGCCAACGCCCAGGTGGTGTCCACCATCCTCTACGACGGCAAGCCCGAGTATTTCGCCATCATGGTGACCCATCCCGATTCCGGAATCAACACTGTGGCGGACCTGAAGGGTCGTACCTTTGCTTTTGGTGACAAGGGCTCGACCTCGGGCTACTTGATCCCGCTGCACTTCTTCATGAGTCAAGGCATTGACCCCGACAAGTATTTTTCCAAGCTGCTCTACACCAAGCACCAAGCGATCGAAACACAGGTCGCGGCCGGCCAGCTGGACGCCGGCGCCGACTACAACCGCAACCGTAACGCCATGATCGAGCAGGGTCTGATCAAGGCCGAGCGCTCCAAGATCATCTGGCAATCCGCCCCCCTACCCAATGACGCGGTGGCCGTCAGCGAAGCCTTGTTCAAGGACAAGGTCTTTGTTGGCAAGTTGCAAGCGGCGCTGGAAGCCGTCGGCCCATTGCTGAAGACACAGGCCAATTTGCTGCCCGCCCATTACACCGGCTTCGTCAAAAGCGACAACGCGTTCTACAAACCCATTCGCGACGCCGGCCTCGCGACCGGCAAGCTCGCGCCCAAATGACGCCCAGTGCCCCGCTGCGGAGTTTGATGGCTGTGTACGGCCGCTTGCGCTTTTTGTCTTTGGTGCTGCTCTACCTTGCCTTGGTGCTGCTGTGTCTGGGCAGTTTATGGACGGCAGGCGAGTTGTCGATGGGCCGTCAACCCTGGGCCAATCTACTCAAGACCGGGGCTGAGTTCTCGCACCCAAGTTTCTTGGATGCTTGGTCGGGCAACACCCGGCTTGAATACCGCAGCGATGACGGCACGCTCTTGCGCCTCGAGAATCGACGCGAGGTCGAGCGCGACTACCTGCTGGCCGTCGCCCGCGCAACTTGGACCACGCTGCAGATCGCGACCCTGGGTTCCTTATTGGGCGCCATACTCGCCCTGCCCCTGGGTGTTTTGAGCGCCAAGAATCTGGAAGCGCCGTGGCCATTGGCGGGGGCCTCGCAGGCAATTCTCAACGTCACGCGGGCCATCCACACCCTGGTGTTTGGCTTGGTCTTGGTGGGCATCGTGGGCCTCGGGCCCACGGCCGGCATTCTGGCCATTGCTCTGCATTCGCTCGGCACCTACGGCAAGCTCTACGCCGAATCGATAGAAGCGCTGGACCACGCGGCCATTGACGCAGTGCGCGCCACCGGTGCAGGCCCGGCGCAGGTCTTTTTCAACGCGGTCTGGCCCACGGTGTTGCCGCAGTTCGTCTCCAACCACCTCTACATCTGGGAGTACAACATCCGCGATTCCACCATCCTCGGCCTGATCGGCGCCGGTGGCCTGGGGCTATTGATCTCGGAAGCAACCGCCTTGTTCCAATGGGGGCGTTTGTCCACCTTGCTGCTGGTGGTGATTGCGATGGTTGTGGTGTTCGACGGTCTGAGTCGGCGCATCCGCCAAGCCCTGTTGTGAATCAAACTCCTATGAGCCAAGCACCCGACATCGACATCCGGGACCTGCGCTGTGAGTTCCACGGTCGCCTGACCTTGGCGCTTCCCAGGCTCACCATTGAGAGTGGTGAAAATATCACCCTGATTGGGCCCAATGGCGCCGGCAAGTCGACCTTGTTGCGCTGTCTGGCTGGGTTCACCACGACCACCGGAGGTCACTTGTCGGTACTTGGGCGACCGCTGCACAAGATTGACCGCCGAGCGCTGCGCGGTCTGCGCAGCGAGGTAGGCGTGGTACTGCAGGGCTTGCATCTGGTTCAGCGTTTGTCCGCACTTGAGAACGTCATGATCGGTGCGCTTGGCCGCCTGCATGGTGCCGAGGCTTGGCGAAGCTGGGCTCGTATTTACAGTCCGCGGGAACGCACTGCTGCTCTTGTTGCGCTACAGCAAGTCGGATTGGCAGGCCGCGAACAAGAGCGAGCCGACAAGCTGTCGGGGGGCGAGCGTCAAAAGGTCGCGATCGCCCGTATGCTCATGCAGCGCCCCCGTTTGATCTTGGCCGACGAACCCACTGCCGCGCTCGACCCAGCCGCTGCTTTAGAGATCTGTGAGCTACTGGTGCGGGCAGCCAAGGGTCTCAACGCGACGCTGATCAGCGTGGTCCACAACACCGCCCTCTTGCCGCTGTTGGGCGAGCGCGTGATCGGCTTGCGCCAAGCTGGACTAGCCTTTGACTTGCCGGTGGCGGCCGTGGGGGAAACCGAGTTGCAGACTTTGTACCGCAACAATTCGGTACAGCATGTTGACCCCAACGCCGATCCAATGGGCGCTAAAGGGGTAGGCCAGTGGCAATTCACTCATCCGCCGTTTGATGCACAAGTCCAAACATAGATTGCTGGCGCTATCAAAAACCCAGACGCGCAATGCCCTGGCATGTTGTCTGGTGTGGCTGTGCGGCGCCGCCATGGCGCAGAAGCCGGCTACTAACGCGGAAGACCCAGGCAACGCTGAGTTGACGTTTCGGGCCGTAGGCGCGGGCTGGCACATTGCCACGCTTCCCAAGCAGCGCATACCGATAACGGTCTATTCAGATGCCATTGAATCGGGCAAAGTGGCACTTCGCCTTGAGGCCACAGACTCGTATGGCCCCCTGGTCAAGTCGTTCTATCCTGCGGTCGGGCTGACCCAGGTGGCCTGGTCCTGGCGCGTGGCGAAGCAGAGCGACGCCATCGACTTGCGAAAAAAGAGCGGCGATGACACCGCAGCTAAAATCTGCATGAGCTTTGTTTGGCCCGATGAGCGGATGCCGTTTTTGGAGCGGCAGCTAGTGCGCATCGCACGCTCCCGCAGTGGTCAGGACCTCTCAGCCGCCACGCTGTGTTGGGCGTGGGCCGGCTCCGAAGAACTTGGGGTTACCATCGACAACCCTTACACACGGCGCGTGCGAAGCATTGCATTGCGCAACGCTTCACATGTCGGGAGCGCTTGGTTCAGTGAAAAGCGGGACATCATGAAGGACCTGCACCAGGCGTTTGGCGACGAGTGGCCCTCGGGAGCAGCAGAGCCTGGCGTGACCGCCATTTTTATCTCTGCCGACGCCGACAACACACACAGCCACTCCATTGCCTGGATTGCCGACTTTCATTACAAGTGACGCCAGCGCCAGGGAATTGTTGACAGCGCGTTAGTTGTTGGTTTCAGAGGGCGTCTTGTTGCACAGATCCCGCCACCGGCGAGGAAGCCGCAGGCCTGCTTAATGCAAGTGGCGCGAGCGGGAGTCTTAAAGCCCGATTTGCTGATCGACAGCTTCGGGAGGTACTGCAGACATCCGACCACCGAAATGCCCAATGGCCGGTTTCGACCGCCGCGGTCGTTTGCTCGCCACAATCGAAGGGCAGCAGCCAGCCTCCCAGCGTCTGGCGATCTCGCGCGATGGGCGGCAGCAACGGGTCGGAAACAGACTATTCAGTTTAACTGATCTGACTTTTTAAGAAATTGTTACCAGCAATTTGTCCTTTGAAATCAGGCCTCTGATCTTTACTAACAGTTAGGGTCATTCAGAAACAATGATGGTTGCTGCGTGGCTCGCAGCAATGAAGCGAAGGCGCTCGGCATCAAAATGGGAGCGCCCTATTTTCAGGTGAAGCACTTTGCTGAATCACATGGCCTCGTTGCGTTGTCGGCAAACTTTGGGCTCTACGGCGACATGAG
>JBIIVZ010000465.1:0-2866 GCA_044339175.1 Roseateles sp. | reverse complement strand
CCAAGGTTTCCCGCTGGTGACGACCAAGAAGGTGCACCTGAAATCGATCATTCTGGAACTGCTGTGGTTTTTGCGCGGTGACTCGAATGTGCGCTGGTTGCAAGAGCGCGGCTGCACGATCTGGAACGAATGGGCGGCGGCCGACGGCGATTTAGGCCCGGTGTATGGCGTGCAGTGGCGCAATTGGCCCACGCCCGAGGGCGGCCACATCGACCAGATTGCCGAGGTGGTGGCTCAGCTGAAAACCAACCCGGATTCGCGCCGCATCATCGTCAGCGCCTGGAACGTGGGTGACCTGTCCAAAATGGCCTTGATGCCCTGCCACGCGTTTTTCCAGTTCTATGTGGCTGAAGGCAAACTGTCCTGCCAGTTGTACCAGCGCAGCGCCGATATCTTTTTGGGTGTGCCCTTCAATATCGCCAGCTATGCGTTGCTGACCCAGATGCTGGCCCAGCAGTGCGACCTGGAACTGGGTGATTTCATCTGGACTGGCGGCGACTGTCACCTCTACAGCAACCATCTGGAACAGGTGCAGACGCAATTGGCGCGCGCGCCGTTGCCGTTCCCGACGATGCATATCAAGCGTCGCCCAGCGACCATTTTCGATTACGACCTGGATGATTTCGAGCTGCTGGACTATCAGCATCACCCGGCCATCAAGGCGCCAGTGGCGGTATGAAGTTGCCTATCAAGCCCCAGCAAGAGATCGTCCTGATCGCCGGCGTGGCGCGCGGCGGGGCGATCGGGCGCAACAACGACTTGCTTTGGCGCCTGCCCGAGGACATGGCTCGTTTCAAGGCGCTGACGCTGGGCCACACGGTCATCATGGGCCGCAAAACCTGGGATTCGCTGCCGGCGCGGTTCCGCCCGCTGCCCGGACGACGCAACTTGGTGATCAGCCGCACGCCCGGTCTGCAACTGGCCGGGGCTGAGGCCTTCACTTCGTTGCACGCTGCCTTGGCCGCGTGTGCCGAGGCGGCGCAGGTGTTCGTGATCGGCGGCGCGCAGATCTACGCCGAGGCGCTGCCGTTGGCCACGCGCTTGGAGCTGACCGAGATTGACGCCGACTTCGACGCCGATTGTTTCTTCCCGGCGTGGCCGCGTGCCGACTTCGCCGAGCGCGGCCGCGAAACCAAAACCGGCCCCGACGGCTGGACTTACGACTTCGTCACCTATCAACGCCAACAAGCCAAGGTTTAAGAGCATGTCTTCAGATGGTTTTCACGTGCACGGTCCTCACGACCACGAAATGGAGCACGCGGGGCAAGCCGACCCCGGTGGCCTGGGTGGCAAATTGGCCGTCATCACCGCCATCTTGGCGACCGTCGGCGCGATGTTCAGCTACATGGGCGGCAACACGCAGGCGAATGCCGTCCTGTACAAGAACGACGCCGCCATCAAGAAGACCGAGGCGGCCAATCAGTGGAGCCTCTACCAGTCCAAGAGCAATAAGCAGAACATGGCCGAGCTGGCTTTCGCCTTGGTCAGCGACGACAAAAAGCCCAAGTACCAGCAAGAGGTCGAGCGCTACAAGTCGGAAAAAGGCGATATCAAGCTGGCCGCTGAAAAGCTCGAAAAGCAGTCCACCGACTTTGACGAAATGAGCGCAGTGCAGATGCACCAGCACCACCGCTGGGCCCAAGCCACCACCGCGCTGCAAGTCTCCATCGCGCTGGCCGCCATTGCCCTGCTGACCAAAAAGCGCTGGATGGCTTACGCCACGATGGCACTTGGAGCGGTCGGGTTTGTCGTCGGAGGATTGGCGGCCCTGCACATCTAAGTTCTGACCTGCGCCGCTGAGCGGGCAGAAAAAAGCGGCCTGAAGGCCGCTTTTTGGGTTGAACCGCAGAGTTCTTGAATCAGAGCTTGGACTCCACCATTGCCGCCGGGTTTTCTTCCAGCGGCCAATCGCGGATATAGGCCTTTAACATGCGATTTTCGAAATCCTGGCCATCGACGACGGCCTTCGCGACGTCATAAAAAGAGATCACGCCCATCAGCGTTTTGCCGTCCAGCACGGGCATGTAGCGCGCATGGCGGCCGAGCATCATGCGGCGGACTTCGTCGATTTCGGTCTCGGGCGTGCAAGTCAGCGGGTGGTCGTCCATCACGCCTCGAACCAGCAAGGTGCCGACCGTGCCGCCGTTGCGCACGATGGCGGCAATCACCTCGCGAAACGTCAGCATGCCGACCAGATCGCCCAGCTCCATCACCACCAGCGAGCCAATGTCTTGCTCGGCCATCGTGGTGACTGCCAATCCCAGGGTTTCATGCGGGGCGACGGTATACAACGTGCCGCCCTTGACGCGAAGAATGTCGACAACTTTCATGTGTACTCCTCTAGCAGTGGGCCCGGCCACCGCAGCCAATAATTTCGAAGAACATAGCACACAATTCGCACACTAAAAACCACCGGAGCACCCATGTCAGGCTACGCCGACCCCGCTTTCGACACACTGGCCATCCACGCCGGTGCCGCGCCCGACCCGACCACCGGCGCACGTGTGACGCCGCTGCACTTGAGCACGTCCTTCGTGTTCGAGAACTCCGACCATGCGTCCTCGCTGTTCAATATGGAGCGGGCCGGTCACGTCTATTCACGCTTGTCGAACCCGACCACCGCTGTTTTTGAAGAGAGGGTGGCGGCGCTGGAAGGTGGTGTCGGTGCCATCGCCACTGCCAGCGGGCAGGCGGCGCTGCATTTGGCCATCACCACGCTGGCCGGCGCCGGGTCGCACATCGTCTCGTCCGGTGCCTTGTATGGCGGTTCGCACAACTTGCTGCACTACACGCTGGCCCGTTTCGGCATCAGCACGACCTTCGTGCGGCCCGGTGATATCGACGGCTGGAAGGCAGCGATACGGCC
>JBIIVZ010000464.1:0-2868 GCA_044339175.1 Roseateles sp. | reverse complement strand
GCCACCTTGCGGGTGTAATCCCGCTCCGAGAACACGCCGACCAGTTGGTCGCCGGACATCACCATCAGCGCGCCGACCTCGTAATTGGCCAGCACTTGCAGGGCATGGAAGACGCTGTCCTCGGGTCGCACATGCCAGATGGCACCGGCGTTCGGCTTGAGAAGTGTGGCTACGGGTTTCAAGGCAATCCTCCAGTTCAAAGACAAGCCCAGCTTACCGAATCACTGGCGTGCGCGCCATGCTGGATTTCTCCCCGTCAGGCAGCCCCGACATCCGGGTAATCCTAGGGTGGTGCTTGCGAGCAGCGGCGCTTGGCTGCTGTAACAATGCGCCCTCGCCGACAGCCGCCACAAGCGGGCCTGCTGCGCTCCCTTGTCTTCCTGGATCCATCACATGATCGAACCTGCTGTTATGCCCCTGCCGGGCCAACTTGGCGCGAACCGCGCACACGCTGACACCCGCCAACCGGCCGGGCTGAAAGTGCTCTTCTTCACCGAGATGTGGGAGCGCTTCTCTTACTACGGCATGCGCGCGCTGCTGGTGCTCTATCTCGTCAATTCGCTCGGCTACAACCGGGAAACCGCGCTGGCGCTGTACGGCCTGTACACCGGCCTGGTCTACCTGACGCCAATGATTGGCGGTGCGCTGGCCGACAAATACCTGGGCAAACGCCGCGCGGCGGTGATTGGTGCGGCGGTCATGATGCTGGGGCATTTCGCCATGGCCTTCGAGCCACTGCTGCATGTGGCGCTGGGCTTGTTGATTGTGGGCAACGGCTTTTTCAAGGCCAACACCACCTCGATGGTCGGCGACTTGTACGACAGCGAGCATGACCCGCGCCGCGCCGGCGGCTATTCGATCTTCTACATGGGCATCAACCTGGGTGCCTTCCTGGCCCCGGTGGTGGCCGGCACGCTAGGCGAAACGCTGGGCTGGCATTACGGCTTTGCAGCCGCTGGCGTCGGCATGGGCCTGGGCCTGATTCAACTGCTGTGGGGCCAGCGCTTGCTCGGCCGCGCCGGGCTGATGCCGCATCAGACCGACATCGGCATGGCTGACCTGCCGCGCATCTTGAGCTGGACGGCCGGCAGCGTCGCGCTGGTCTATGCCGTCATCCACGGTTGGGGCGTTATCGGCCCTTGGCATGCAGCGCTCGCCACGCCGGTCCGCGTGGCGGTCAATGTGGGTGTGATGGCGGCCATTTTGTGGCTGATCGCACGGCCCGAAAAAGATGCCAAGACCGAACCGCTGTCCCGCGCCGACATGGGCCGGGTGCTGGGCATCATCATCGTGATGTTTTTCGTCATCGCCTTCTGGACCGGCTTCGAGCAGGCTGGCGGCACGATGAGCCTGTTTGCCGATAAGCAGACCGAGCGCGAGCTGTTCGGCTTCACCGTGCCGGCCTCGCTGTTCCAGTCGATCAACCCGCTGGTGATCGTGCTGATGGCACCGGTTTTTGCACTGCTGTGGACGCGCCTTGATCAAAGCCGCTTCGCGCTGGCCGACACGGCCAAGATGGCCTTCGGCATGATGGTGCTGGGCTTGGGCTTCCTGGTGATGGCGCAAGCGCAAACGCTGGCCGACTTGAACGGCAAGGTCGGCGCGCAGTGGCTGGCCATCGTTTATGTGATCCACACGATGGGTGAGCTGATGCTGTCGCCGGTCGGCTTGGCGATGGTGTCGCGCATCGCGCCGACGCGGCTGGCGGCGCTGTTGATGGGCGTCTGGTTCCTGTCCTCGGCCGCAGCCAACTACCTGGCCGGCACGCTGGAGCACATGCTGGAAGGTTCGGGCATTCCGCTCTATCCCTTCCTGGCTGCGGTGGCCATCGGTGCCGGACTGGTGTTGCTGGTGATCACGCCGCTGCTGAGCCGGCTGATGGGGCTGAAGAAGTCAGCCCGCTGAACCCTGGGGTTGCGCTGGTGCCGGCCTACCTGACCGCCAGCGGCCCCGCCACCTCGAAGCGCTGCGGCGGTTTGGCGGCGCGGGCGTAAAGGCCGTCCACCTTGGGCAAGCTGGCCTGGATGTCGCGGATGCGCGTCGGCCCGGCCGGGTGGGTGGACAGCCATTGCGGTGGTGCGCCCTTGGCGGCCGCGCCCATTTTTTGCCACAGGCTGACGCCGGCCGCCGGGTCATAACCGGCGCGCGCGGCCAGTTCCATGCCGACCAGATCGGCCTCGCTTTCATCCTCGCGGCTGAAGGTCAGCGTCAACAACTGCCCGCCCATATTCAGCACCGCATCGCCCACATTGCCCAGCCCCAGCAGGCTGGACAGCAAGCTGGCACCGATGCGGGTGGCCGATGTCTTGGCCATTCGCGCGCGCGCATGTTCGCGCAGCGCATGGGCGACTTCATGGCCCATGATGGTGGCCACTTCGTCATCGCTCAGCTTGAGCTTTTCGAGGATGCCGTAATAAAAAGCGATCTTGCCACCCGGCATGCAAAACGCATTCAGCTGCGGGCTGGCGATCAGGTTGACCTCCCAGCGCCACTGCTTGGCGCGGGCGTTCCACGGTTCGGACTGCGGAATGATGCGTTTGGCGATCTCGCGCAGCCGCTGCAACTGCGGGTGGTTGGCGGGTATCAGCGCACGCTGTTGCGAGGCCTGGCCCATCATCTGCTGATATTGCTGGGCACCGGCCGTCTCAACCTGCTCGGCCGAGACCAGTTGGGTCAGCATGCTGCTCTCGCCCACTGCCACCCCGTCTCTGGCCAGCGCGGGTGCCACGGCGGCGGCCCCGAGCAGGCTGGTGAACAAACGGCGGGCGCGGCGCTGCGGCGGGCGGCAGGCGCTATCGGCACAGCCGGGGCAGCGGCCAAAGCCATAGCTCGGGGCGCTGGGCAGGTCGGGGTTGGCGTGCGGGTCGA
>JBIIVZ010000052.1:0-10131 GCA_044339175.1 Roseateles sp. | reverse complement strand
TGGCCTTGTGGCCCAGCAACGACCAACTTGGAACCCCAATCAGCGGCCATTTGCGTGGCTCGATCCGAGCTGCAAAAGGGGTCGTTGGTGCTGATGACGGTGGTGCTGGAGAAGGGCAACTGGTGGCCGCCCGGCCGGGCTTGAGTCGGCCGCCAGTTGTGCAACTGCGGTGGCAAGTCAGCGGCCAGGGTGTCGGGCGGGGCCACCAGCAGCGCGCCGATCACGCGGGCGCAATGTTGTGAATGCTCGGCCCAGCTCGCGACCAGATGGCAACCGAGCGAATGAGCGGCCAGCAGGACGGGGCGTTCGTCTTCCTGCAGGACGTCATCGAGCCGCGCCATCCAGTCGCCACGGCGCGGCCACTGCCAGTCGCTTTGCTCTACGCGCCGGTAGCCGAATTGGCGCTCCCAGCGGCTTTGCCAATGTTCGGGATCTGAATTGAGCCAACCTGGCAACAGCAGGACGCGGGGGGTTGTCATTTGCTTGCCTTATGCTTGCATTTATCTGAATTTGATTGTGTTGGAGAACTCATGACTTACGCTGTGTTTGTGGATGGACAAGAGGGTACGACGGGCTTGCGCATTCATGAGTATCTGGCGGCGCGCAGCGATATTGAAGTGCTGCGCATCGACGCCGACAAACGCAAGGATGCGACCGAGCGCGCGCGCCTGTTGAATGCTGCCGACGTGGCCTTTTTGTGCTTGCCCGATGCGGCTTCACGTGAAGCCGCTGCCATGATCACCAACCCGAACACTTGCTTGATTGATGCCAGCACCGCACACCGCACGGTAGCTGGTTGGGCTTTCGGCCTGCCGGAGTTGGCCGCCGATCAGCGCGCCAAGATACGCGCCTCCAAGCGCATTGCCAACCCTGGTTGCCATGCCAGCGCGTTCATCCTGGCGCTGCGGCCGTTGGTGGATGCCGGCTTGGTCGATGCGGAGGCCCTGGTCACGGCAACCTCGATCACCGGTTATTCGGGCGGCGGCAAAAGCATGATTGCCGACTACGAGGCCGGCGGCCAAGCCAAATTGGCATCCCCTAGGCCCTACGGTTTGGGCCTGGCTCACAAGCACTTGCCTGAAATGATGAGCCACACCGGCTTGCGCGTGGCACCAGTCTTCATGCCCATCGTCGGCCCGTTCTACAAAGGGCTGACCGTCAGCGTGCCCTTGCACTTGAGCCAATTGCGCGCGGGTGCTCGGGCCGAAGATGTGCAGCAGGCGTTGGCCGCACATTACGAGGGCGAGCGCTTTATCCGCGTGATGCCGCTGCGCGATGCGGCGACTTTGAACGACGGCTTCTTCGATGTGCAAGCCTGCAACGATAGCAACCGTGTCGATCTGTTTGTTTTTGCCACCGAAGGCCAGCAGCAACAGACGGGCCAAGTGATGCTGATGGCGCGTCTGGACAATCTCGGCAAAGGTGCCAGCGGTGCCGCCGTGCAGTCGATGAATGTGCATCTGGGGCTGGATGAGGGGTTGGGGCTTTAACCACCCAAGCACCCAACCACTAAATCACCCAACGGCAGAGCCGCGCAGGCAGGTCAGGCCGGGTCCGTTGTGGAGTCCAAGTCAGCGGCGCTGCGGTAGTGGTAGCGGTAGGCCAGTTGGAAGCCCAGCTTGGCATAAAGTTGTTTGGCCACCGCGTTGTCGGCACCCACTTGCAGATAGGCCTGCGCTGCACCTTGGCTTGCCGCTGTGCGCAGCAGTTCCAGGCAGAGGCGTCGAGCGTAGCCCTGGCCACGCTGCTCTGGCGGCGTAAAGATGTCGTAGAGGCCTACCATTTGGCCCTCACGTGCGATTTGCCCGCAAGCCAGCAGCGCTTCACCTTCACGCATCGCAAAGCCTTGGTAGGTCACGGGCGACTGCTGCAAGCGCTCGGCATGGGCGGTGATCTCCAGCGCGCTGGAGCCGCGTAGCGAGCCGACCAGTTGCGCGTAAGCGGGTGCATCCAGTGCGTGCAGCCGAACCGAGCTGCTGCCAAGTTCGGGCAGCGCGGCCAGGACCATCACCTCGGCGGCGTCAAACGTCCGCCAGCCTAAAGCGGCCAAACGGGCGTCCAGATCGGTCGGTTGGGTGTACGGCGTGATGCGCACGACCAAGGGTAGGCCAGCAGCCTCAAAAGCCCGCTGGCAGCGTGCCAACAGCTCGGGCAGTGGCAGAGTACCTTCGGCCAGCGCATTGATGCAGCGCGAGCGCTTGGCCTTGCCGGGTGAGAGTCGAATCAGCCAACCGTCGATCAGCGCTTGTTGCGGCGGCGCGCTGGCGTTCAAGCCAGCGTCCTCGGCTCGGCGAGCCAAGTCAGCCGACAGCGCGGAAGCGGGCTCTTTCACAGCCCTCACATCGCGGCGACGCGCCGCACCATCTCACGGGCGAACTCGACGAAGGCAATCGCACCCTTGGAGGACGGGTCGAACACCACACCCGGCAGGCCGTAGCTCGGTGCCTCGGCCAAGCGCACATTGCGAGGAATCACGCTGTCAAAAACCTTGTCAGAAAAGTGGGTTTTGAGCTGTTCGCTGACTTGCTGTTGCAAGGTGATTCGCGGGTCGAACATCACGCGCAGCAGGCCGATGATTTGCAGGTCCGGGTTCAGGTTGGCGTGCACTTGTTTGATCGTGTTGACCAAATCGGACAAGCCCTCCAGTGCAAAATATTCGCACTGCATCGGCACGACCACGCCGTTGGCGCAGCACAGTCCGTTCAGCGTCAGCATCGACAGTGACGGTGGGCAGTCGATCAGCACAAAGTCGTAGTCGTTCTGGACGGCGGCCAGTGCCCCCTTGAGTCGCCGCTCGCGCCGGTCCAGATGGACCAATTCGACTTCTGCACCGGCCAGTTCGCGGTTGGCACCCAAGACGTCGTAACCGGCCTTGGCGCTGTGCTGTTTGGCCTCAGCGATGCTGGATGATTCCAGCAACACGTCGTAGACACTCAACTCTAAAGCGCGCTTGTCGATGCCGGAGCCCATCGTGGCATTGCCTTGTGGATCCAGATCGACCACCAACACACGCTGGCCGACCTGGGCCAGACCAGCGGCCAGATTGACGGTGGTGGTGGTCTTGCCGACCCCACCTTTTTGATTCGCAATACAAAAAATCTTGGCCATTTACTTTTTTCAGGAGACAACGGGTAGCTTAGTCGCTGCCTATTGCGATTAAAGCGGATTGCTGTCAGATTTTTGGGCGAATCCAGATCAAACAGCGTTGCGCGTCCAAGCCTGGCACTTGCAACTGTTCCACGTGAAACACATCCAGGTCAGCGGGTAGGGCAGCCAGTTCTTCTGTAGGGTGCTGCCCCTTCATGGCCAACCAGACCGCAGTCGGTTTGAGCAGATGGCGCGTCAAGGTGGTGAAGTCCAGCAGCGAGGCAAAGGCCCGTGAGGTGATCAGGTCGAACGGCGGAGTCGTCAGCGATTCAACCCGTGAATGCTCGCCGTGCAAGTTGGGTAAGCGCAGTTCGGCGGCGACCTGCTTGATGAAGGTCGCTTTCTTCGCCACTGCATCCACGCAAGTCACATCGATGGCGGGTTGGCAGATCGCGATCACCACGCCCGGCAGGCCACCGCCACTGCCCACATCCAGCAGCCGCAACGATTGGCTGCCCAAGTCGGTGTTGGCGTGTTGGCGTAGCGCCGGTAGCAGGCTGAGACTGTCAACCAGATGTTGGGTCAGCATTGCTTGTGGGTCGCGGATGGAGGTCAGGTTGTAAACCTTGTTCCATTTTTGCAGCATGGCCAGATAAGCCAGCAGCGCATCTAGCTGTGCGTCGGTTAAGCCAAGTTGCAGGGATTCAGCGGCGGCGGCCAAAGCAGGCCGCAAATTGGGTGCCGGATACGGGTCGAGTGAGGACATCGAAATATCAGCTTTCTGTGGTGCTGGATGTTGCCGTTGCCGCTGTTGCTGCTGACTCGTCCTCAGCATCTGTCGGGTGGGCTGCTGACGCAAAGCCCTTGAAACGCTTCTTCTTCAAATGAACCAGCAGCAAGGAGATCGCGGCCGGTGTGACGCCGGCAATGCGCGACGCTTGGCCCAGGGTTTCGGGCTTGTGCTTACCCAGCGTTTGACGGGCCTCGAAGGAGAGGGCGCTGACCTGGGCATAGTCCAGTTCAACCGGCAGGCGCAGGTTCTCGTAGTTGGCGGCGCGGGCCACGTCTTCCACTTGCTTGCTGATGTAGCCTGCGTACTTCACGCTGATCTCGATCTGTTCGATGACAGCGTCGGCCAAGGTCTGGCCCAGGTTGGCGACCACTGTTTCACGTGAAACACCGGCTTCCGGTCTGGCGATGGCGGCCACTTCGGCAAGGGTGTCGAACACCACGCCGGGCCGGCGCAGCAGATCGACCAAGCTGTATTCATGCTCCAGCGCCTTGCCGACCAGGCGTTCGGCATCGGCGGCAGGCAGCACGCCGGGGTGAACCCAGCAGGCCTTGAGCTTTTCTGTTTCACGTGAAACAGCATCGCGCTTGCGGTTGAACGCAGTCCAGCGTGCGTCGTCAACCAGCCCCATTTCGCGACCGATGTCGGTCAGCCGCATATCGGCATTGTCTTCGCGCAGTTGCAGCCTGAACTCGGCCCGGCTGGTGAACATGCGGTAAGGCTCAGTCACGCCCTTGGTGATCAAGTCATCGACCAGCACGCCAAGGTAAGCCTGATCACGGCCGGGTAGCCAAGGGTCACGCCCCTGCACTTGCAGTGCCGCGTTCAAGCCGGCGAACAGGCCTTGCGCTGCGGCTTCCTCGTAACCGGTCGTGCCGTTGATCTGGCCGGCAAAGAACAGGCTCTGAATGGCGCGTGTCTCGAACGAAGACTTCAGCCCGCGCGGGTCGAAGTAGTCATATTCGATCGCGTAGCCCGGCCGCAGGATGTGGGCGTTTTCCAGCCCGGCAATCGAGCGGACCGCCGCCAGTTGAATGTCGAAGGGCAGGGAGGTTGAAATCCCGTTCGGGTAGAACTCGTGGGTGGTCAGACCTTCTGGCTCCAGAAAAATCTGGTGGCTGTCGCGGTCGGCAAAGCGATTCACCTTGTCCTCGATGCTGGGGCAATAGCGCGGCCCCACGCCTTCGATCACGCCGGTGAACATGGGGCTGCGGTCAAAGCCCGAGCGGATGATGGCGTGCGTGCGCTCCGAGGTGTGGGTGATCCAGCAAGGCACTTGCCGCGGATGCTGGGCCGCGTTGCCCATAAAGCTGAACACCGGCACCGGTGACAGATCACCCGGTTGCTCCTCACATTGGGAGAAGTCGATCGAGCGACCGTCGATGCGCGGCGGCGTGCCGGTTTTCAGCCGACCCTGCGGCAGCTTCAACTCCTTCAAGCGAGCGGACAAGCTGATCGCTGGCGGGTCACCGGCGCGGCCGGCGCTGTAGTTTTGCAGGCCGACATGGATGCGGCCGTTCAGAAAAGTGCCGGCCGTCAGCACCACCGAGCGGGCGCGGAACTGCAGGCCGATCTGGGTCACCGCACCGACCACGCGCTCATTCACCCCGTCCGACTCCACCATCAGGTCGTCCACCGCCTGCTGAAACAGCCACAGATTGGGCTGGTTTTCGAGCCGCTGGCGGATGGCGGCTTTGTAGAGCACGCGGTCTGCTTGTGCGCGGGTGGCGCGCACCGCCGGGCCTTTCGAGCCGTTCAGGATGCGGAACTGGATGCCGGCCTCGTCCGTCGCGGCTGCCATTGCACCTCCCAGCGCGTCCAGCTCTTTGACCAAATGGCCCTTGCCGATGCCGCCTATCGACGGGTTGCAGCTCATTTGCCCCAGCGTTTCGATGTTGTGGGTCAGCAAGAGCGTCGCGCAACCCATGCGCGCAGCGGCCAGGGCGGCTTCGGTGCCGGCATGCCCGCCACCAATCACGATGACGTCAAATTCCTTAGGGTATTGCACGCGAACCACCTGACTTGTCTATTTTCCGCACCCGATAGGGCAGGGAATTGCCATAAGGGCAAACCTTGAATTTTACCGGTGGGCTCCGCATAAGTCACGGCCACCACTCCTCCGCAGGGACAATGCTTCATCCTAAACCCGGCAGTTGACCGCTTCTTACCGCCTCGGAGGCCCGATGTCTATTGAAATTTCTCTGCCCGCGCCCGTTCGCCCATTGCGTGAGAACGCCACGCAGCCGATTGCACCGCGCTACGGCACGCTGGCTGCGTTGCTTCTCCTGGTGGGCATCAGCCCACTGCGTCGGCGCGCCTTGCCATCGCACCGCATCGCAGCCCACTCCGCCGCGTTCAACTACCGGATCTAGGATTAATGAATTGCCGAGATCGTTGCGCCGCCTGTTGCATTGCTCCCTCCATCAGCTCGCCCATTCCTGGTATGCCGGTGGTGGGCGGCGTGTCCAAGCCGGCCGGCGTGCGCTGTGTGCAGCTCGACGAACAGGATCGCTGCAAGATCTTTGGTCAGCCCGAGCGGCCGGCCGTCTGTGGCTCATTGCAGCCCAGCGAGACGATGTGCGGTGCCAACCGTGAGCAGGCGATGCACTGGCTCGGTTGGCTGGAGCGCGCCACCGCGCCCTGAACCCAGCCCAGCCGCCTTGTGGCCGCTGTTCTGCGCGTATGTGGCAACCCCTCACGCCGTGAGGATGGTGTCTGCATAGACTGTGGGTATTCCATTGACCGCACAGGGCCAACCCATGACCAGATCTTTCATCAGCCGCCGCTTGGCGCTCCAATCCGGCGCGGCCGGTGCTGCCATGCTGGCAGGTCTGCCGGCGTCAGCGCAGGCTTCTTGGCCGAGCCGTTCGGTGCGGCTGGTCGTTCCTTTTGCGCCCGGTGGCAGCAGCGAGATCGTGGCGCGTACCGCAGCCGTCGAGCTGAGCAAGACGCTGGGTCAGGCCGTTTACGTCGACAACAAACCCGGTGGCGGCGGCAATATCGCCATGGGCGAGGTGGCGCGGGCGGAGGATCAACACACCCTGATCCTGGGCCATATCGGCACGCTGGCGGTCAACCCGTACATTTATGAGCGCTTGCCTTACGACGCGATCAAGGACTTCAAGCCCATTACCTTGCTGGCCAAGGTACCCAGCTTGTACGTCGTCCACCCGGATTTACCGGCCAAGAACTTGCAGGAGTTCGTGGCGCTGGTCAAGTCCAAACCGGGTCAGTTGAACTATGGCTCAGCGGGCAACGGCAGTGCCGGCCATCTGGCGATGGAGTATTTGAAGATGGTCGGCAACCTCTTCATTCTGCATGTGCCCTACCGAGGCACCGGCCCGCAGCTGACCGATTTGCTGGCCGGCCGGCTCGATGCGGCCTCGGTTGGCGCGGCGGCCATCCTGCCATTTATCAAGTCCGGTAAATTGCGCTGCATCGCTACCGGCTCAAAAGAGCGGCTGTCGCAGTTGCCCAATGTACCCACGGTGGCCGAGCAGGGCTTCCCCGGCTTCGAGATGACGCAGTGGTACGGTTTGCTGGCACCGGCCAATCTGGCGCAGGCTCACATCGATAAGTTGGCCACCGAGTCCGCACGCGCGATTCGTTCAGGTGCTGCGCGCGAACGCCTCGGCGCTGATGCCGCCGAAGCGGTGGGCGACACGCCGGCCCAGTTCGCCCAATTCATCCTGCAGGAGCAGCAGCGCTGGAAGGCCGTGGTGGCACGCGCCAAGATTCGCTCGGAGTGAGGCCGCTGGGCGTTTGAGCTGGGCGGGCTCAGCTTTGCGCAAGCACTTGGCCGCCCCGCAACACGATGACGCGCTCTGCGGCGGCAATCGTTTCGGGCCGGTGGGCGATGACGATTCTTGTCACTGACAGTTGGCGCAGTGAGGCGTTGACCAAGCGCTCACGCTCCACATCGAGTGCGCTGGTCGCTTCGTCCAGAAACAAGAACTGCGGGCGTTTGTAGAGTGCGCGCGCCAGCAGCACGCGCTGGCGTTGGCCACCGGACAGGCTGTTGCCCATGTCGCCGATCAAGCTCTGAAAGCCCATCGGCATCGCCTTGATGTCGTCGTGCACGCAGGCCAGCCGGGCGCATTCTTCGACCCAGGCCGGGTCGGCGTCGGGGTCGAAGAAACCGATGTTGTCGGCAATGCTGCCGGCAAACAGCTGATCGTCCTGCATGACCGTGCCGATCCGGGCCCGCCACGCGCTCAGGCCCAGCAAACGCAGCGGCCGGCCATCCACCAACACGTCACCCGACTGCGCCGTGTGTATGCCCAGCAGCAGCTTCAGCAAGGTTGTTTTGCCGCAGCCAGACGGCCCGGTGATGGCCACCGACTCGCCCGCTTCAATGCGCAGGCTGCAGCCTGAAATGACCTCGGGCTCGCCGTCTGCGTAGCGAAAGCTCAGGTTTTGCAGTTCCAGCGCGGCGGAGCTTGCGTTGACTCCTGGACCAGTCAACTCTGTCGGCGCGGGTATCAGCTCAGTCGCAGTCGCCGTCACCATGGCCTCAGCATCCGGCGCGGTCAGCACGATGTCGGCCAAGCGTTCGCCCTGCAGCCGCAACATGCGCAGCTCCACGCCCTTGTCGATCAGGCCGGCCATACGCAGGCTGAATTGCTCCTTGTAGGCCAGGAAGGCGAACAACATGCCGACCGACAGTTCGCGGTCCAATACCAGCAAGGCACCGAGCCAGATGATGGCGACGCGCTCTATACCGAACAGCAGTTTGTGGCCCACGCCCATCCACAGGTCGAGCCGCCGGATCACGATGGCCGCGTTCATCTGCTCGACCACCAGGTTGGCAAAGCTGGCGCTGCGCTCGGCCTGTGCGTTGAACAATTTGATCGCTTGCGCGCCGCGCAAGGACTCCAGGAAATGGCTGTTCTGCCGCGCCTCATGCACCAGCGCTTCTTCGGTGGCCAGTCGCAGCGGCCTTAAAAATGCCCAGCGCAGCAGGCCATAAGCCGCCACCGCGAGCAGGGCCAGCCCGCTCAACGACGGCGAATAAATCCACATCATCGCCATCGTCACGATCACCATCACGCCATCCAACACCGCTTCCGCAAAGCGTGTGGACAGCGTGCGCTGGATCAGCTGCACGCTGTTGAAGCGCGACCAGATGTCGCCCAGATGGCGCTTTTCAAACCAGGCCAGTGGCAGCCGCAGCAGGTGGGCAAACACCTGCGTCAGCCACTGCACATTCAGCGAAGCCGACAAATACAACACCGCCCAAGAGCGCAGCGCGCCCACCCCCACTTGCATCAGCACCAGCAGCCCGAAGCCCAGCCCCAGCGTGACGAGCAGGTCGCGGTCGGCGCTGACCAGCACCCCGTCCACCACCCATTGCAGCAGGAACGGCGACAACAGAGCCAACAACTCCAACGCCAGCGCCAGGCCGAGTATTTGCATCAGCGAGCGCTTCAGCCCGGTGACGCGGCCCAGCAACTGCCGCCAGCGCAGCGGTGGTGCCGCCTGCCGGGGGGTGAAGTCGGCCCCTGGCCGCAGCTCCAGCGCCACCCCGGTGAAGTGGCGCGACAGCTCGGTCAGCGGCAGGCGGCGGCGGCCATGCGCCGGGTCGTGAATGACGGCGTGGCCGCCGCTGACCTCGGCCAGCACGACGAAATGATTGAAGTCCCAGTGCAAGATGCAAGGCAGATGGAGCTGTGCCAGATGTGCCGGTTCGGCCCTCAGTGCCCGGCTGGCCAGGCCCAGATCAGCACCCATGCGGACCAGATCCGCCATCGTGGCACCCTTCAGCGAGAGCGAAAATCGTGTCCGCAATTGGGCCAGATCGTAGTGGGCACCGAGCGCGCTGGCCACCATCGCCAAGCAGGCCAGGCCGCATTCCGCTCCCTCGGTCTGCAAGATGACGGGCATGCGGGAGCTGCCGCGCCAGCTGAAGCGCAGTCGTTGCGACAAGGACTCAGACACGCTGGGCCAAGCTCAACAGCGGCTCGAAAATCCACTCGATCAAGCGGCGGCGCTCCAGCAACACATCGGCGTCGAGTTGCATGCCGGCGGCCAGCGCCTGTTCATGCCCGTAGGCGGCCACGCTTTGGCGATCGAGGCTGACCGTGATGCGGTACAGCGGCTCGCTCGCCAGCCCCTGGCTCAGCGCGGCGGGCAGGTTCAGTTGGGCCAGCTCAGCCGGTGCGAGTGGCGTGCGCGAGACCTGCAATACCCGGCCGGTCTGAGCGCCGAACTTTTGATAGGGGAAGGCCTGGTAGCGCAGCCGCACCGTTTGCTCG
>JBIIVZ010000463.1:0-2873 GCA_044339175.1 Roseateles sp. | reverse complement strand
AAAAACCGCCGCCAGCAAAGGACAACGGGCGCACCGCAAAATCTCGCCATGAGCAAAGCCCTGGTCTGGTTGAAACACGATTTGCGTCTGCACGACCAGGCGGCGCTGGCGGCGGCTGCCACGATGGATCAGGCCGCCGCACTGTTTGTGATCGAACCCGAATGGCTGAGCAGCCCGGAGTGCGCGCCCCAGCATGTGGCCTTCACGCTCGCCAGCTTGGCGTCCTTGCGGGCCGACTTGGCCGCACGCGGCCTGCCGCTGATCGTCCGGGTGGGCAGTGTTTGCCAAGTTTTGGGCGAGCTGCGCCGCGAGTTCCCGTTCGATCATCTGTTCAGCCATGAAGAAACCGGCCCCGGCTGGAGCTACACCCGCGACTTGGCCGTGGCGGCCTGGTGCCGGGAGCAAGCCGGCCTGAGCTGGCAAGAGTTCACCCAGACCGGCGTGGTGCGCAAGCTGCGCTCGCGCTTCGGTTGGGCCGGCCGTTGGCAGCGCCGCATGGACGCCGCACTGATCGCCGCCCCCACAGGTTTTGGCACGCCGCACGGTGCCTCCCGCGTCCTTCAGCCAAGCGACCTGCCCAGCTTGGCCGATCTGGGCTTGGCCGCCCCGCGACAGGCCTTGCCGGCTGCCGGGGAACCTGCGGGCCGGCAGGTGCTGGACAGTTTTCTGCAAGGGCGCGGCGCTGACTACCGCAGCGCCATGTCCAGCCCACTGACCGCCGCCGACAGTTGCAGCCGCCTCAGCGCCCACCTGGCCTTCGGCAGCCTGTCGATGCGTCAAGTGCATCAGGCCAGCGAGGCGCGCATTGCCGATCTGCGCAGCAGCGCAGCGGAAGGAGCGGCCAGCGAGACCCGAGCGCTGCGCAGCTTCACCGGCCGGCTGCGCTGGCATTGCCACTTCATGCAAAAGCTGGAGGACGAGCCGCGCATCGAGTTCGAGAACTTTGCGCGCGTCTGCGACGGCCTGCGCGGCCGCGACGACGCACTCTTCGCAGCCTGGAGCCAGGGGCGAACCGGCTTCCCGATGGTCGATGCCTGCATGCGCTCGCTCTGCGCCACCGGCTGGCTGAACTTCCGCATGCGGGCGATGTTGGTCAGCTTCGCGGCCTACCACCTGTGGTTGGACTGGCGTGAGCCGGGCCTGTTTCTGGCTCGACAGTTCCTGGACTTCGAGCCCGGCATCCATTGGAGCCAGATGCAAATGCAAAGTGGCTGCACCGGCATCAACACCTTGCGCATTTATTCACCCACCAAGCAGGCGCAGGACCAAGACCCGGACGGCATTTTCATCCGCCGCTGGCTGCCTGAACTGGCGCAGGTGCCCTTGCCTTACCTGGCCCAACCGTGGCTGCTGACGCCTGCGCAACAGCAAACCAGCGCTTGCCAGATGGGGCTGGACTACCCGCTGCCCATCGTCGACGAGCGGGCAGCGCTGGTCCATGCCAAACAGGTGCTGTATGGCCTGCGCGCGCAGCCGGAGGCACGCGGCGAGGCGGCCGCCATCCAGCAAAAACATGGCTCGCGCAAAAGCGGCATGGCGCAGACAGGCGTGAGGTCAGCGGCGAAGAAGTCGCCACGCCGGGCCGCCTTGGCCGAAGACAACCCGCAACTGGACCTGTTCGGCTGAGAGCCGATCAATGCGGCTGCGCCTGATCGGACGGATCGGCTTCACCCGCGCTGAACGCAGTCCCGGTAGGCGGTGTGAATTGCAAATAGGCCAAGGCGGCGGCACCGACGGTCAGCCCCAGTATCAGCAACAAAAGCATCAGCAACATGAACCAGGGACCGCGCTGGCGGGCCAGCTGGCGCGGCAGTGCGGGGGCCAAAGCGCTGTGCAGTGCCGGTGCGGTCCGGCGTTGAGCGCGCAGCACCTTGGCCGCTTGTTTGCGCCCGTCGCGCCCCGACACCACTTCAAAGCTGAACGCCTCGTCCAAGGCCGGCGGCGGCCCATCCCGAGGGAAGGCCGAGATATGCACAAACACCGCCTGCCCGCCCTGCTGCGGCGTCAGGCTGCCGAAGCCCCGCTCGGTATTCCACGTTGCCAGTGCGCCTTCGAATCTCATCACAAGCCCTCTCGCCCGGGCAAACCGATAAAACTGCCCGATGTCGGCATCCTGCGCGCCTTTACGCCAGCCTCTGCAACAGCATGTAACTGCGTTGCCCGCGCTTGCAGGGACAATGCAAGGTTGGCCCGCTCACGCTTTGAGCCCGGGCATCACTGATTGAGAGCAAAAGACGATGGCCATCCACTGGTTCCCCGGGCATATGAATTCGACCCGGAACGCAATCAACGACCGCATGAAGGCAGGTCTTGATGTCGTGATCGAGTTGCTGGACGCACGCCTGCCGGGCTCCAGCGCCAACCCGCTGCTGGCCAAGCTGACGGAGGGCAAGCCGACACTCAAATTGCTCAACAAGCAAGACTTGGCCGACCCCGAGCGCACCGCTCGCTGGTTGGCCCACTACAACGCGCAGCCCGCCACGCGTGCGATCGGCCTGGATGCCAGCATCGTGGCACCCGCCAAGGCCTTGATCGCCGCCTGCCGCGACCTGGCTCCGCTGCGCGGCGGCATGGTGAAGCCGATGCGAGTGCTGATTTGCGGCATCCCCAACGTCGGCAAGTCCACCTTGATCAACACGCTGGCAGCCAAACGCGCGGCCAAAACTGGCGACGAGCCCGGCATCACCAAGATCGAACAGAAGATCGTCCTGGCCGATGACTTCTACTTGTTCGACACGCCGGGCATGTTGTGGCCGCGCATCTCGGTGGAAGAAAGTGGTTACAACTTGGCCGCCAGCGGTGCCATCAGCCGCAATGCCTTTGACGAGGCCGAGGTGGCGCTGGAACTGTTGAACTACCTGCGCCGCGATTAC
>JBIIVZ010000461.1:0-2877 GCA_044339175.1 Roseateles sp. | reverse complement strand
CGGCTGAGTGAACATGAGCGCATGAAAATCAATTCAAGCTCATCTTTGCGCCGCCTGCTCGTGCTGAGCAGCGCCGGTCTCGTGTTGGCCACAGCCGCCTGTGCGGAGAACCCGATGAACAAGAAACCCACCCCAGCGCCCAGCAGCAGTGCCCAGTTGTTGGCCCAGATCCAGGCTGAAATCGGCGATGCCGCCTGCGACAGCCCGGCGCAATGCCACAGCATCGGCGTCGGTGCCAAATCCTGCGGCGGACCGGAGGGCTATTTGGCTTGGTCCAGCAAGCGCAGCGACGAGAAGAAGCTGAAGCGCTTGGTGGAGCAGCACAAGCAGGCCCGGGAAGAAGACAACCGACGCAGCGGCATGCTGTCCAACTGCATGTTCTTGCCCGACCCGGGTGCCAGTTGCATGGCCACGCCAACCGGCCAGCAATGCCGGATCAACACCGGCCCTGGGGGCAGCTCCGGGCCTCAATAGCGGCGGAGATCGCCCCCTGTGGCGGTGGCCTGAGGGGCTCACTAGCAACAAAAAAGGCCGCGAGCCTCAAGCTCGCGGCCTTTCATTTTGTCAGGCCCCACCTGACGGCGGAGCTACTGACGCTGGCTACTGATTCGATCAGTCCAGCTTGGACAAGGCCTTGGCGCTCAGGTCACGCGGGTTGTCCGACTGCGGCACGCCGCCATTGGTCTCCACGCGCACGACGGTCGTCGTCTGCACCGCGCCGCCAGCATCCTTCAGCTGGAAGCCACCGACATAACGGCTGCTATTGGCCAGACCGCGCCAGCTGACGCCGACGGTGGCCGTGCCGTTCATATAGACCGTGCCCGGCAGCAGCACAGTGAACGTGCCGCCGACATCGGCCGGCGTCACCACCCAGCTGGACAACTTGTGGGTCATCGTCGGTGCGCCTGCATAGGCGGCCACGCAAACCTTGTAGTTGCCGGCGGCCGGGGCCGCCAATTCCACCGCTTCGTTCGAGCCGTCGTTGCCCGAATAGGTGGCGACATTGCTGGGCGACAGCAACATCAGGTCGTTGTCGTCACCGTTGCTGCCGACGTCCGCATCGCGCAGGGCGAAGCGGGCGACGAGGGTGTTGGCAGGGATAGTGACCGGATAGACCTTGACGTCGGCCGTGTCCACACCGGCGATACAAGCGGTCCTCAATTGAGCACTGGTCTTGGCTCCACCGCTCAAGGCGGCGGTCGCACCCATCACCACATCCTTCAGCCCGCCCTTGTTGGCCGAAGGACGGCCGGCAAAGTTGGTGCCGATGGAGACCAGGCGGCTGCCCGATGTGGTGGTGGCGGTCAGCAGCGCCGGTGCGGTGATCGACTTGCCCAGCTTGGCGTTGACCGGGCTGGTGACGACATGGCTGCCGTCTGTCCAGACCAGCTTGCCGTAGCCCCAGACGCCGTCAACCGCACCTGCGCCGGTCAACTTGACCGTGAAGGTCTTGGCTTCGCCCGGCGCAAGGCTCAGGCTGGCCGGAGTGACCACCGTGGTGAAGCCGGGCACGCTGGCGGTTGCCGTGTAGGTGGCGGCGGAGGCACCGACGTTGGTGACCTTGCGGGTCACCGTCGTCGTGCCGACCACTTGCGAGACCGTGATCGATGGCTGGTTCAGGTTGTAGGTTTCATCCAGCGTGCCATACAAGGTGCAATCCGAGGCCGGGGCCACCGCTGCTTTATTGACCTTGCACTGGTAGCGCACCCAGTCGGCCTTGCCGCCGTCGTACACCAGGCCAGGATCATTGGCGCTGGTGGGCGACACATGACCGGCACCTTGCGCCCAGGGCAGCAGGCCGTTGGACAGGCCGGCCACACCGTCGTTCAAGGTGGTGTAGGCGGTGGTCATCAGCGCCGACTTGATGGCGGCTGGCGACCAGCCCGGGTTAGCTTGCTTCAGCAAGGCGGCCAAGCCGGCCACATGGGGGCTGGACATCGACGTGCCTTGTAAGGACGCCCAATCAGCCGGGGGCACCAGGGTGCCGGCGGCCACGGCGTCGCGCTGAGCCTCGGACAAGGCGGGCGACACGCCGGCGACGATGTCCACACCCGGCGCGGTCAGGTCGGGCTTGAGGATGTTGGCGTCGCCCATGTTCGGGCCGCGCGAGGAGAAGCCGGCCATGATCGGCGCTGGCTTGATACCGGCGTAAAAGGCCGACAGGGTCGTGGTGGCGGCACCACCGACGGCGTAGGCCTTGATCAAGGCACCGTCGGCGGCGGTCACGTGGACCGTAGGCACCGAATGGGCTTCGGCGACCAGACCGGCACCGTTGTCCGCCAGCACCATGCCGACGCCGCCGGCGTTGAGCACCGCCAGGCTCTTGTCGACGCGGGCGTTGTTGCCGCGCGTGCAGATCACCACCTTGCCGGCCACCTTGGCCGGGTCGAGCTGATTGGGCGCGCTGAAGCAAAGATTCAGCGTCGAAGTGGCGCCGGCAATGCCTGCGTCTTCGGCGCGGATCAGCGTCTTTTGCAGAACCACCGTGGTGTTGAACGAAGCGCCGTAGTAGGTGTTGCCATTGCCCAGCGCCACATCGGCTTGCAGGTTGCGGTCATGCGTGGACGCGGCGACTGTTGTCAACCAGGGGCTGAGATGGGCCACGGCTTGGGCAGGGCCGCTGTTGCCGGCCGAGGCGGCGACGAAGATGCCGGCGTTGGAGGCGCGCAAGAAGGCCTGCTCGACCGGGTCGTTGACCGAAGTCTGGCTGCCGCTGATCGAATAGTTGATGACGTTGACGCCGTCTTGCACCGCCTTGTCGATGGCCGATACCGCATCCGAGTTGAAGCAGCTGTTTTGCGAGCCGGTGCCGTCGGTGGCCGCTGCATTGACGTAGGTGTAGCAAATCTTGTACGTCGCAATGCGTGCACGCGGGGC
>JBIIVZ010000462.1:0-2877 GCA_044339175.1 Roseateles sp. | reverse complement strand
CCGACGTCTACCACCTCGCCACGCCGTGGCACCCGGCCGTGTTCCTGGGCCACCAAGCCGCCGATGGTGTCGAACTCATCCTCGGGGAAATGGACCGAGAACGAGTGATTGACCGCCGCGATCACCGCGTCTCCGGCCACCCGCTGGCTGCCGTCGGCCAGCGTGTAGATGCCGGATTCGCCGTCCTTGTCATCGAATTCATCTTCGATCTCGCCAACGATTTCTTCCAGCACATCTTCGATCGTGATCAAACCGGCGGTATTGCCGAACTCGTCGATGACGATCGCCAAGTGGTTGCGGTTGGAGCGGAAGTCGCGCAGCAACTCGTTCAACCCCTTGCTTTCAGGCACGAACACGGTCGGCCGTAGCAACGCGCGCAGGTTCAGCTCCGGGGCACGCTGCATCTTCAGCAAGTCCTTGGCCAGCAAGATGCCGATGATGTTTTCCTTCGTGCCGTCGAAGACCGGGAAGCGCGAATGCCCGGCTTCAATGACCAGGCCGAGCAATTCTTCGTAGGGAGATTCGATGTCGAGCAAATCCATGCGCGGGGCGGCGACCATCGCGTCGCCGGCACTCAACTCGGCCATGCGCAACACGCCTTCGAGCATTTGTAGTGATTCAGGCTCGATCAGCTCGCGCTTTTCAGCGTCGGCCAGCGTCTCCATCAGCTCACTTTTTGAATCGGGGCCGGGGTGGAGGAACTCCAACATGCGGTCGAGCAATCCGCGTGGCTCTGCGGTTTGTTTTTGGCCCCCTCGATGAGAGGGCCGGCTAGGCTGGGGATCAGACACAGAAGTCGTGGTGTCGTAGTGGCACAGGATGCTGAGAATAACCGATTGACATGGCAAGCCTCTTGCATGACAGTCAGCCGCCCTCATATCCCGGGCTGTCTCCAATAGCCACCAACGCGCAATCACCATGTCAACTGGCACCACTGGTTCAAAAGTCCTGCAAGGCCTTATTCCCGTCACGATCTTGACCGGTTTCCTCGGCTCCGGCAAAACCACGCTGCTCAAACGCATCCTGACCGAAGCGCACGGGCAAAAGATTGCCGTGATTGAAAACGAGTTTGGCGAAGAGAATATCGACACCGAAATTCTCGTGGCCGACACGACCGAACAAATCATCCAGATGAACAACGGTTGCGTCTGCTGCACCATCCGCGAAGATCTGCGCACCACGTTGAGCGATCTGGCGGCCAAACGGCGCCGTGGCGAACTGAATTTCGACCGCGTGGTGATCGAGACCACCGGCCTGGCCGACCCGGGCCCGGTGGCGCAGACCTTCTTCATGGACGATGAGATCGCCGAGAGCTATTTGCTTGACTCGGTGTTGACCCTGGTCGATGCCAAGCATGCCGAAGAACAACTGAACACCCGCCAGGAAGCGCGCCGGCAGATCGGTTTTGCCGACCAGATCTTCATCAGCAAGGCCGATCTGGTGGAGCCCGCAGCGATCGCGGCGCTCAGCCACCGAATCAAGCACATGAACCCGCGCGCGCCGCAGCAGCAAGCCCATTTCGGCGAAGTCTCGCTGGCCAAGGTGTTTGACCTGCGCGGCTTCAACCTGAACGCCAAGCTGGAAATCGACCCCGACTTCCTGACGGCTGAAGCGGCGCACGAGCATCACGACCACGCCCATGACGAGCATTGCGATCATCCGCACCACCATGCGCACGACGATGACGTGAAGTCCTTCGTGTTCCGCTCCGATCGGCCGTTCAACCCGACCAAGCTGGAAGATTTCTTGGGTGCCATCGTGCAGGTTTACGGCCCCAAGATGCTGCGCTACAAAGGCGTTCTGTACATGAAGGGCACCGACAAAAAGGTGATCTTCCAGGGCGTGCATCAGTTGATGGGCTCGGACCTCGGCCCAAAATGGTTGCCGGGCGAAAAGAAGGGCAGCAAGATGGTTTTCATCGGCATCGACTTGCCCAAAGAAATCCTCCTGCAGGGAATGGAAGGTTGCTTGGCGTAACAAATTTGTGAAACGCTTGCACTCTCGGTCGCTACAATCTGCGGCGCCTGAATAGTGCAAAAGCTAGTCCCGAAGGCAATGTAGAGCAGACAAACTGCCTATGCGAGGAGAGTAACGTGAGCAAGACACCGGCCCCAAAATCATCAACGACATCCGCAGCGCCCACCGCCGCCGCCGCGGCAGCCATCAGCAGCAAGGCAGCACTCAAGTCGGCGGCCAAGCTGAAGGCCGAGGCCGCCGAGGCCGCGCATGCGGCGGCCATTGAAGTTAGCCCGCCACCGACCGGGAACAGCCGTTTTGCGGATCGCTTCGCGCCGCCCAAGCCACCGACTCGGCAGATGTATGCCCCGGTGATTGAAAGCCCGAAGACGGCGGCCAAGGTTGACCCGAAACTGGTCAACGCCTGGAAGACCAAGACCGGTGCCGAGATGAGCGATGCCGAGCTGATGGCCATGCCAGAGGCGGAATACATGAGCAGCAAGCAGCTCGACTTCTTCCGGGCCAAGTTGACCGAGCTGAAGAACGGCGTGCTGTCCAATGCCGGCGAAACGACCGAACACCTGCGCGAAGACACCTCCATCGTGCCGGACCCGGCCGACCGCGCCACCATCGAAGAAGAACACGCGCTGGAACTGCGCACGCGCGACCGTGAGCGCAAGTTGCTGAAGAAGATCATGCAATCGCTGACCCGGCTGGACAGCGGCGAATACGGCTTCTGCGATGAAACCGGCGAGCCGATCGGTCTGGGTCGCTTGATCGCACGCCCGACCGCCACGCTGTCGCTGGAAGCTCAGCAGCGGCGTGAAATGAAACAGAAGATGTTCGGGGATTGATCTTTGTATCGGCCGAGCCGCGCCCAAGCGGGTGCTGCCGGCCGCTGATCACCAACCGCCGAGGAGC
>JBIIVZ010000460.1:0-2879 GCA_044339175.1 Roseateles sp. | reverse complement strand
TCCCGATGCTGATGCCTTCGATCATCGTGGCCCTGATCTTTCGCACCATCACCGCGCTGCAGACCTTTGACATCCCCTACACGATGACCCGTGGCGGCCCCGGCAACGCCACTGAAACCCTGGCCATGCTGATCCACAAAACCACCATCGACTATCTGGACGTCGGCTACGGCTCGACGCTGGCGGTCTTCATGTTCTTGCTGTCCTTGTGCATCACCGGCCTCTACCTGCGCCGCATCGGGAGCAACGCATGAACAACCTTTTGCAAGGCCGTGCGCTGCGCCTGCTGGCGGCCAGCATCGTCGTCATCAACGGCTTCTTTCCGGCCGTCTGGATACTGCTGACCTCACTGAAAGGCGAGGCCGAACTGGTGCGCAAGCCGATCAGTTATCTGCCGCATGAATTGGTGCTGAGCAACTATGTACAGGCCTTCGCCGACCAGCCGTTGCTGAAATACCTGGGCAACAGCCTGATCGTGGCCCTCAGCTCGACCGTGGTGTCACTGGTCGTGGCTTCGCTGGCGGCCTATGCGATTGCCCGCCTCAACCTCAAGTACCGGCAAGTGATCCTGACCGCCATCGTCGCCTCCAGCATGTTCCCGCTGGTGACGCTGCTGGTGCCCATCTTCGAGACCATGCGCAACTTGGGCCTGCTCAACACCTACACCGCCTTGGTCCTGCCCTACACGGTGTTGAGCTTGCCGGTCTGCACGCTCGTGCTGGTGAGCTTCTTTCAGAGCATTCCGCGTGATCTGGAGAACGCCGCCATGCTGGACGGCTGCACCCGTTTGGGCGCGCTGTGGCGCGTCGTCCTGCCGCTGGCTGCGCCGGGTGTCTTCACCGCCGGCATCCTGGCCTTCGTCAATGCCTGGGATGAATTCCTGTTGGCCTTGTCGCTCAACGCCAGCGCCTCGATGCGCACGCTGCCGGTGGGCATTTCTCTCTACCAGGGTGAATTCACTTTTCCCTGGCCGGTGATTTCGGCGGCGCTGGTCGTCGCCATCGTCCCGATTGCAGTATTGATCGCCATTTTCCAAGAGCGAGTTGTCGGCGGACTTACGCAAGGCGGGCTTAAGGGATGAGCCCGCCAAACGAGAGGGTGAGAACTTTTTACTGCGCGGCCGCCATGCGTCGTTGGCCGGGTGCTCGGAATCCTCACGTACCTGGAGTACGTTCCGGCATCCGCGCCCCGTCTGCCTAGCCTGACGACCGCTCGCTACAAAAGTTCTCACCCTCTGAGAACTTTCCACCCAAGACCTTCATAACAATGATCCGGAGACACCCGATGAAAAAGCTTCACTTGCCCCTGCTTGCCCTCGCTTTGATCGCCGCCAGCAGCGCTTCGCTGGCGCAGAGCAGCGTCACCGTCTTTGGCCGCATTGACGGCGGCCTGCAGCGCATCGACAACGGCGTGACGACGAATCGCGTCGACAGCGGCACTTACACCGCCTCGCGGCTGGGCTTTCGCGGTACCGAAGATCTGGGCGGCGGATTGTCTGCCCTGTTCTATCTGGAGTCCGGCATCTCGGCCGACACCGGCAGCGCGCAAGGGGGCACCCGCTTCTTCAACCGCGGCTCTTTCGTGGGCCTGAGCAGCAAGGAATTCGGTACGGTGACCTTGGGTCGCCAATATGTGCCTATGTTCTGGCCCTTCTTGTTTGCCGATGACACCGGCCCGCTGCGCCTGCACGGCTACAGCGTCGTGCAGTCGGTTCAGCGCAGCAACTTCTTGCGTGTCAACCAGGCGGCACTGACGCAACCGGTCGCCAGCGGCAACCTCGCCTCGGGCGCTGGCGGCATCTACTCGGTCGGCATCACCTCCGCCTTCGAGAACAATCTGGTCGTCTACAAGACGCCCTCCTTCAACGGCCTGACCCTGACCGGTGCCGTGGGTGCCGGCGAAGCCAATGTGGACAGCGCCAAGGTCTACGGTGCCAATGCCGAGTACCGCAACGGGGGCCTCTACTTGGGCGCAGGTTGGAACCAGAAGCAAGGTGCGGTGACCACCACCGGGGCCGAGCAAAAGGTCGATGAGCAGTTGCTCGGCGGTATGTATTCAGTCACACCCGAGCTCAACCTGTGGGGCAATGTGCATGGCTGGAAGGTGAACAGCGGCGCCGGCAGTTCACTGAGCGGTCACGACTCCATGCTGGGTGCGTCGTACAAAACAGGCCAACATCAGCTGTGGGCCAACTATGCCAAGAAGTCTGTAGGCAACTGCAACAGCTGCGACTCCACGGGCTTCGGCGTCGGCTATCACTATTTGCTGTCGAAGCGCTCGGAGCTCTATGCCTCTTACGGCATGGTGAGCAACTCGGCCAACTCGGCAAATTCACTCAACGGCTTCTCGCCGATCGCTGCAGGCATCGACGTCAAAGGTACGGCTGTGGGCATCGCCCACCAGTTCTAAGCCGCCACGAAATATCATCACATCAGCAAGACATCTGGAGAACAGGGCATGAGCAAGACACTGCGCTACGGCATCATCGGCTGCGGCAGCATGGGCCGCGAGCATATAGAGAACATCAAGGCGCTCGGCGGCGCGCAAGTCACCGCGATTGCAGATCCTCATGCCGACAGCCGCGCGGCAGCGCTCGCGCTGCTGCAAGACGCAGCGCAGGCAGTGCAGGTCTTCGACAGCCCTCATGACCTGCTCTCCAGCGGGCTTTGCGATGCGGTGGTCATCGCCACGCCCAACTTCACCCACATCGACATGATGCGGGCCGCGCTGGCCACCGACTTGCACATCCTGGTTGAAAAGCCCTTGGTGACGCGGATCGAGGACGGCCTGGAGATGATGGCCTTGGCCAAAGATCGCCAGGGCTTGGTCTGGGTGGCGCAGGAATACCGCTTCATGCCACCGGTGGCTGAAATGATCCG
>JBIIVZ010000459.1:0-2881 GCA_044339175.1 Roseateles sp. | reverse complement strand
CCAATGAAACCAAAACAACTCGTTGCCGCCGTCATCGCCATTGCGGCGGTGGCCGCGTTCCCCATCGCCTCCGGCAACCCGTACTACATCCACTTGGTCGAAACCATCATGATCTACGCGATCGTGCTGTTCGGCCTGGACATCGTGGTCGGCTACACCGGTCAAGTCTCGCTGGGCCATGCCGGGCTGTTCGGCATCGGTGCCTACACCGCTGGCGTGCTGGTGTTCAAGGTCGATGCGTCGCTGTGGCTGACATTGCCTGCGGCTGTCATCATTACCTCGGCCGCCGGTGCGCTGCTGGCGCTGCCTGCCTTGCGCGTCAGCGGCCCTTATCTGGCGATGGTGACGCTGGCTTTCGGCACCATCATCCAGATCCTGATCAACGAGATGAGCTTCCTGACCGAAGGCCCGATGGGCATCACCTTGACCAAGCCCAGCCTGTTCGGACATCGCTTGGACGAAACCGAGTTTTACTGGGTCGTGCTGGTCATGTTGCTGGCCTCGCTGGTGTTTGTGCACCGCGTGTTGCGCTCGCATCTGGGGCGTGCTTTTGAGGCGCTGCGCGGCAGCCCGGTGGCGTCCGATTGCATGGGCGTGTCGGTCTACAAGTACAAGGTTTATGCCTTCGTGGTCAGCGCGGGTCTGGCCGGCCTGGCCGGTGCTTTGTATGCCTATTCGGAGCAATACATTTCGCCCAATACCTACAACTTCGAGCAGACCGTGTTTTTCCTGCTGGCCGTCATCATGGGTGGGCGCAAATCCCGCATCGGTGCCTTGCTGGGTGCCACCATCATCGTCATGTTGCCCAAGCTGCTTGACGACCTTGCGCTGTTCCGCATCGCTGCGGTGCTGCTGGCTGTGGTCGTGATCGTGGCCGCTGCGGTGGCTATCAAGCGCGGCAAGACCAGTCCGAAGGCCGCCTTGATTCCGGTGGTCGGCAGCATCGCGCTGGCGCTGCTGTCCTACAAGCTTCAATCGATGACCGACTGGCGCTTGTCGGTGTTCGGCTTGATCACCTTGTTCGTCGTTTACTACCTGCAGGACGGCATCGTCGGTTTTGTGCGCGGCGCCTTGAATTTGCGCGGTCATGCGGCCAGTGATGCCGATGCCGCCGCCAATACGCATACCGGTGCCGACGCGCTGGGTCAGCGCAGCGGCGAGGCCGGCAGCACGCTGCTTGAGGCCAACAAGATCTTGATGCAGTTCGGTGGACTGAAGGCCTTGAACGATGTCGATCTGCTGGTCAAGCGCGGCACCATCCACGGCCTGATCGGGCCGAACGGTTCGGGCAAGAGCACGATGATGAACGTGTTGACCGGCATTTATGTGCCCACGGCAGGTTCGGTCAAGTTTGCCGGGCGCAGCTTGGCCGGGCAGACGTCCTCCCAGATTGCGTTGTCCGGCATTGCCCGCACCTTTCAAAATCTGCAGTTGTTCGGCGAAATGACGGCGCTGCAAAACGTGATGGTTGGCCTGCATCACAGCTTTCGCAGCAACCTGATCGATGTGGCTCTGCACCTGCCGCGCTATCTGCGTGAAAACCGCGAGACCACCACGCGCGCGTTTGCTTTGTTGAAGTTCGTTGGTTTGGATGCGCTGGCGGCCGAGGAGGCGCGCAACCTGCCTTACGGCAAACAGCGGCTGTTGGAGATTGCCCGCGCGCTCGCACTTGATCCGGAACTGCTGCTGCTCGATGAGCCTGCGGCGGGCTTGACGGCACCGGACATCAAAGAGCTGATCACCATCATCCGCAAGATCCGCGAACACGGCGTCACCGTGATCCTGATCGAGCATCACATGGACGTGGTGATGAGCATGTGCGACACCGTCACAGTGTTGGACTTCGGCCAGAAGATTGCCGAAGGATTGCCGGCCGCAGTGCAGGCGGATGAAAAAGTCATTGAGGCCTACCTCGGTGGCCAGGCAGCTTGAGGATCAGCCAATGCTAACTATCAAAAACCTCAGTGCCGGTTACGGCAAAGTGCAGGTCTTGCACGGAATTTCACTGGAAGTCCCGAAGGGCAAGGTGGTGACCTTGATCGGCTCCAACGGCGCTGGCAAGACGACGACGATGCGTGCCATCTCCGGCATGATTGCCGCCACCGGCGGTGAAGTCGAGCTGAACGGCAAGCGTATTGAAGGCATGGAGTCTTATCACATCGCCCGACTTGGCTTGGCCCACTCGCCTGAAGGGCGGCGCGTGTTCGCCACCATGACGGTGGTGGACAACTTGCGTCTGGGCGCGTTCCCGCGCTACACCGGCAGCCGCCCCAAGGGTGACGTGCTGGCCGATCTGGAGCGGGCATTGGAGATGTTCCCGCGCTTGAAGGAGCGGCGCATGCAGTTGGCCGGTACCTTGTCCGGTGGTGAGCAGCAGATGTTGGCGATGGCGCGCGCCATCATGCTGAATCCCGATGTGCTGCTGCTCGATGAGCCGTCGATGGGTCTGGCCCCCATCTTGGTGGCGGAGGTGTTTCGCATTATCGAGCGGCTGAAGTCGCAGGGCGTGACGATGCTGCTGGTCGAACAGTTCGCCGCCGCCGCGCTGGCCGTGGCCGATTATGGTTATGTGCTGGAAAACGGCCGCATCTCCCTGCACGGCCCTGCCGAGCAACTGCGCGACGACCCGGCCGTCAAGGCGGCCTATTTGGGTGGCGGGCATTAATTTGGCCCCGCCGCGGCGGGCGGCGACGCAAGTTGTCGCAGGCCCTGGTTTGTGTGTCGCCTGGGGTTGCCAGTAGCGATGAGTCTGCCGAGCAAGTTGAAGCTGCCGACGACGGCCACCGCACCGTTTTGTCCTTCCGAGGTGCGGGGCAGCATCGAGTTGCCGTTGTCGGCACCGCTGTGGCAGCGCTGGTTCCGTGTGGCCGGGCCCGGCTTG
>JBIIVZ010000458.1:0-2885 GCA_044339175.1 Roseateles sp. | reverse complement strand
ACCAAGCGCTTCAGCACGGCCGGGTCGGCCAGGATGGCGGCCAGCTTGGCCTGCTCTTCGCGCAGGGTTTTGAGCTCCTGCTCGATCTTGATCGCCTCCAGCCGCGCCAACTGGCGCAGCCGGATTTCCAGAATGTCCTCGGCCTGCCGGTCGCTCAAGCTGAAGCGCTCGATCAAGGCGGCCTTGGGCTCATCGGCGGCGCGGATGATGCGGATCACCTCGTCGATATTGAGCAGCACCAGTTGCCGGCCTTCCAGCACGTGGATGCGGTCCAGTACGCGCGCCAAGCGGTGCTGGGTGCGGCGCAGCACCGTTTGCTGGCGGTAACCCAGCCATTCGCCGAGGATCTGGCGCAGGCTCTTCAACGTCGGCCGGCCGTCGGCACCGATCATCGTCAGATTGATCGAGGCCGAGGTCTCCAAGCTGGTCTGCGCCAGCAGCGTGGTGATCAGGTCTTGCTGCTCGACCGTGCGGCTCTTCGGCTCAAACACCAGCCGCACCGCCGCGTCCTTGTTCGACTCGTCGCGCACGCAGTCGAGCACCGCCAGCAGGCTGGCTTTCAGCAACAGTTGATCCGGGCTGAGCGCCTTCTTGCCGGTCTTGACCTTGGGATTGGTCAGCTCCTCGATTTCTTCCAGCACGCGCTGGGAGCTGCAGCCATGCGGCAGTTCGGTGACCACCAACTGCCATTGGCCACGCGCCAAGTCCTCGATCTTCCAGCGTGCGCGCAGCTTCATGCTGCCGCGCCCGGTGGCGTAGGCCGAGCGAATGTCCTCGGGTGAGCTGATCAACTGCCCGCCGCCGGGATAGTCCGGGCCGGGCAGCAAGGCGAACAAGTCGTCGTCGCTCAGTTGCTCGTTCTTCAGCAAGGCGACGGCGGCGGCGGCCACTTCGCGCAAGTTGTGGCTGGGCACCTCGGTCGCCATGCCGACGGCAATGCCGCTGGCACCGTTCAGCAAAATGAAGGGCAGCCGCGCCGGCAACTGGCGCGGCTCTTGGGTCGAGCCGTCGTAATTGGGCGCGAACTCGACCGTGCCTTCGTCGATCTCGTCCATCAACAGCCGCGCAATCGGGGCCAGGCGGGCCTCGGTGTAGCGCATCGCCGCCGCGCCGTCACCGTCACGGCTGCCAAAGTTGCCCTGGCCGTCGATCAGCGGGTAGCGCTGCGAAAAGTCCTGGGCCATGCGCACCAGCGCGTCGTAAACCGATTGGTCGCCATGTGGGTGAAAGCGGCCCAGCACATCGCCCACCACGCGCGCGCCCTTCACCGGCTTCGGGCCGCTGGTGCCGCTGAAGGCCAGGCCCATCCGCTCCATCGAATAAAGAATGCGCCGCTGCACCGGCTTTTGGCCGTCGCAGACATCGGGCAGCGCACGGCCCTTGACGACCGACAGCGCGTATTCCAGATAAGCCTGCTCGGCATAGCGCGCCAGCGTCAACGCGTCGCCTTCCGGCTCGGCGGGCGGGGCGACTGGAACCGGAACTGGCGGTGGTGCGGGTGGAGGGGACGACGGCGGCGTCGGCGGCAGAGCAGGCGCAGGCACGGCCGTTGCCGTCAAGGCGGCAGGCGCTGGCGGCGCGGCAAAAAGGTCGGATTGTTCGTTCATTTGTCTAGTCAACACTCAATTTCTAAAAACTTGGCAGTGCGCCGCCCAGCGCCACCGGCTCACTCGTCTCGAGCGCGGTTTGGGGTCAGCTGCACGCACTCCAGCCGGCTTTAAACGCCTTCGTCGCCCAGCGCCAGCCGGGCTTGGTACTCGCGGTCCAGCATGGACATGACGATCAAGCTGTCGTAGCCGTCGGCACCGGCCATGCGGATGCGCACGCTTTCGCGCAAACGCCCCTCCTCGACAAAGCCTTCGCTGGCATAGAGCTTTTGGGCCCGCGTGTTGAGCGCTTTCACGTCCAGCCAGAAGCGATGGGCGTGCAGCTGGGTGAAGGCCATCTTTTTCAGCAAGCGCACCGCCGCACGGCCCAGGCCCAGCCCTTTCGGTGCCAGCACGATGCGTTTGAGCTCGACCGAACCATGCGGGTTGCGGCAGCCTTGAAAAATCACAAAACCAGCCGGAGGCTGATTCGGCGCATCGTTGGCACCCACCTCGATGATGAAGTGGCGAAAGTCCGGGAAGCGCACCGCACCCTCATGCTGGGTGCGCTCCCACGGCGTGATGAAGGGCAGGTTGGCAGCGTCCTGCTCGACCGTGACGACAAAGTCCAGATCCGACAGCATGGTCGGCCGCAAGCGGACACGGGCCTCGCTCATGCCGAGGCTCCCTGAAATCCTTTCAACACCGCCACCACGTTGTGGCCCAGCGCCTCGGTGGCGTAACCGCCCTCTTGCAGCCACAGCGTCGGCAAGCGCAAGGCGGCCAGCCGTTCACCCAGGCGGGTGAATTCCGGCAGGTCCAGCAAGAAGTGCGAGATCGGGTCGTCCACATAAGTGTCAACGCCGAGCGAAACGATCAACACATCGGGTTGGTAAGCCTGCAAGCGCAGCAGCGCCGCCTCCAGCGCGGCAAACCAAGCCTCGTTGCTGGCACCGGCGGGCAGCGGATAGTTCGCATTGAAGCCCAAGCCGGCCCCGGCACCCACTTCATCCGCATGGCCCAAAAAGAACGGGAATTCGGTTTGCGGGTCACCGTGCACGCTGGCGTAGAAGACGTCGGCCCGGTCATAAAAAATCGCCTGCGTGCCGTTGCCGTGGTGGAAGTCGACATCCAGGATCGCCACCCGTTGAATGGGCAACAGAGCCGGCTTGTCGAGGCCAGGCATCTGCATCTGCCCCGCGTCCAGCGCCGCTTGCGCCGCCACTGCCGCGTTGTTGACAAAGCAATAGCCGCCAAAGAAATCGCGCGCTGCGTGGTGGCCCGGAGGGCGCGTCAACA
>JBIIVZ010000457.1:0-2886 GCA_044339175.1 Roseateles sp. | reverse complement strand
GGAGCCGGGAAGGTCTGGCCGGCCATCGCAGCGATCACTTTGTCGACATCAGTGGACTTGGCTTTCTCGACCGCTTGCTTCCACATATTGATGCCGATGTAAGTGGCTTCCATCGGGTCATTGGTCAACGGCTTGTCCTTGTGACCGGCCAGGCCCTTGGCCTTGGCGTAGGCCGCCCATTTCTTGGTGAACTCGGCGTTGGCCGGGTTCTTCAAGCTCATGAAATAGTTCCAGGCCGCCAAGTGGCCGACCAACGGCTTGGTGTCCACGCCGCGCAGTTCCTCTTCACCAACCGAGAAAGCCACCACCGGCACATCGGTCGCCTTCAAGCCTTGGTTGCCCAGTTCTTTGTAGAAGGGCACGTTGGAGTCACCGTTGATGGTGGAGATGACGGCCGTCTTCTTGCCTTCGGCGGCGAACTTCTTGATCTTGGCGATGATGGTCTGGTAGTCGCTGTGGCCGAAGGGGGTGTACTCCTCCATGATGTCGGCTTCAGCAATGCCCTTGGACTTCAAGAAGCTGCGCAGGATCTTGTTGGTGGTGCGGGGGTAGACGTAGTCGGTGCCCAGCAACACAAAGCGTTTGGCGCTGCCGCCGTCCTTGCTCATCAGGTATTCAACCGCCGGAATCGCCTGCTGGTTCGGCGCGGCACCGGTGTAGAAGACGTTCTTGGACAGCTCTTCACCCTCGTATTGCACCGGGTAGAACAGCAGGCCGTTCAATTCTTCATAAACCGGCAACACCGATTTACGCGACACCGAAGTCCAGCAACCAAAGGTCACCGCCACTTTGTCTTGGGTCAGCAGTTGCCGGCCTTTTTCGGCAAACAACGGCCAGTTGGACGCCGGGTCAACCACCACCGGCTCGAGCTTCTTGCCCAGCACGCCGCCCTTGGCGTTGATCTCGTCGATCGCCATCAAGGTGACGTCCTTGAGCACGGTTTCCGAAATCGCCATCGTGCCCGACAGCGAATGCAGGATGCCGACCTTGATGGTGTCGGCCGCGACAGCCGCCCCGCTGAAGCCGAAGGCCACCACGGCGGCAGCCATGGCGGTGAGGGTGACACTGAAGTTACGGCGGTTGCTGGTCATGGGTGGACTCCTGAGTCAGGTCGAATCGGTTTGGGGTAGGGGAATGAGCGTTTTGCCTTGGCCCTGAGTGTTGCCACTGCGAGCCGATCCGCCAATACGCCAGATGGCGTATGCGAGGGGCTGCCGGCGTATTGGCTGCGCATCCTTGCCTCCTTCGTTGCTTCGCTGCCGGACACCCCCGAAGGATCATCCCGTTTCGTGACCCAGGTCACGAAACGGTGCCATCACCCCCCGAGGCCCGGGATGGGCAGAAAAACCTGTCGGAAATAGAGTCCATCTCACGCCGGCAGAAGTTGTTTTTTCTGACGCGAAGACCGACAGAAACTCAACCTCACCCATAGGCACGCCATGAAACTCAAATCAATCTTCGTCTGCGCCAGCTTGGTCGCAGTGGCCGGTATCAGCCAAGCAGCCAACTTCGTCGTCGATGCTTTGGCCAACAGCAGTTCGGGCGGAAGCGGTGCCGCCACCGTCAGCTTGTTGCTCGGGCAGTCGTTCAGCGTCACGGTGGACAGCACCGACCTGTGGAGCGCTGGCGGCCTGCCACGTTGGTCAAACGCCGACGGCTTGGGCGTCAATTTGTTCGCCACCGGCAGCGATGATTCGGCACAGAGCGTTGGCACCCAGATCGGTAAAGACTGGGGGAATTATTCGCAGGGCGGCCTGACCTCCAAGTACGGCAGTCTGGTGGGGCAGATCGGCAGCGGCAACTACTTCGTCGTCGGCAGCAATTACAGCGGCACAGCGGCCACAGCCGGCACGCTCAAGCTGTTTTATTGGGACAGCAACTCCGCTGACAACTCGCAATTCATCACCGCCAATGTGACAGCCGTGCCGGAACCTGAAACCTACGCACTGATGCTGGCGGGCTTGGGTGCCGTGGGCTTCATGGCTCGCCGTCGCAGGACGATCTGAATTGACGGGCTGCGGCCCGCCTTCACATCCTGCAAGAAAGGCGGCACTTCAGTGCCGCCTTTCTTGCATTTGCGAGCAGCATTTGTCCTCATCGGCAAGGCAGGGACAGACAAGCGAACTGAGCGGATCGATCGCACCGCACAGCGGCGGCGCAGTGACAACCGCTCGCCTCTCAGCCCTGCGGCTCGCGCATCAACAAGCCCAGCAACGCCATGCCCAGCAGCATGACGCCGGCGGTCAACCACAGGGCACCGCGGTAGCTGCCGCTGGCTTGGGCCATGGCACCGGCCAGGGCTGGGGCGCAGACCTGGGCCAGCCCGTAGGTCAGCGTCAGCCGCGCCATCGCCTTGCCCGGGTTGACGGGGGAGCGCCGCCCGACCAGGGCCAGCGTCAGGCTGACGATGCCGATGAAGGTGGCACCGTAAAGCAGCGCCCCGGCCAGCGCGGCGATCAGGCCGCCGGACAGTGCCGGCAGCAAGACGGCCAGCACTTGCAGGCCAAACGCCATCATCAAAGCCTTCAGCTCGCCGACGCGGCGCGCGACACGGTCCCACAAAAACACCGCCGGCGTGGCGGCCAAGCCGACCAACAACCAGGCCCAAGGCCCCTGCCCCACCAGCAACGGTTGGCGCTCGACGATGGCGACGGTGAAGGTGGCGCTGATCACAAAGCCCCAGCCGGCGCAAAAATAAGTGGCCATCATCAGCGCCATCCAGCGCTTGGCCGGGGCCGCTGCTGTCACGTGCAGCTTGGGCGGCGGCGGCGGCACCGGGGGCCGCCAAGCCCAAGCGGGCAGCAAAAAGAACAGCCCCAGAAAGGCGAAGCCCTGCCACTGCCAGGCCCAGCTCAGCGCCAGCGCCGACATCAGCATTGCGCCCAG
>JBIIVZ010000456.1:0-2887 GCA_044339175.1 Roseateles sp. | reverse complement strand
ATGTACTTAAGCTACAAATTAAATCAACTTTGTTTCCTTAATTTTTGAAAATAGACTTTTACAGCCTATTTAATGAGTGTTAACCCTTGATAAATGGGTTTTTCTTCTGAGGGAAGTCGTCTATCAGCAACGTCGAGGGTTTACGTTCGGATAAAAAATATCTAGTTTTGGTACAAATGCGTTTGAGACGTTGAGTTCTCTATCCTTGCGCAGCGTGCCCCGAGCGTGCTGTGCAGGGCATGCGGTTGGTCAACAAAGCTAGAGGAGACATCGAATGAACACTGCTATCCAGAAGCGCCATCAGGGCATCACTTGGTCGCGCAAAACTTTCAGAATCAACCCAGTCACCCTGGGCTGCACTTTGCTGATGATGGCTGCCAGCGCCCACGCGCAACAAGCGCAGCCGACGGCAACCACCCTGGACACGGTCACCGTCACCGGCATACGCAAGGGTATCGAAGAGGCCATTTCGGTAAAGAAAAACGCCGACAACATCGTCGAGGCGATTTCGGCCGAAGACATCGGCAAGCTGCCTGACAGCAGCATTGCCGAGTCGATTGCCCGCCTGCCAGGTTTGTCCGCGCAGCGGGTTGGGGGCCGCGCTCAGGTGATCAGCGTGCGCGGTTTGTCGCCGGACTTTGCCACCAGCCTGCTCAACGGCCGCGAAATGGTCAGCACCGGTGACAACCGCAGCGTCGAGTTCGACCAATACCCGTCCGAGTTGCTCAGCGGTGTGACGGTCTACAAGACACCCGACGCCGGGCTGATCGGCCAGGGCTTGTCCGGCACGCTGGACATGCAGACGGTGCGCCCGCTGAACTTCGGCAGTCGGGTCGTGGCGCTGAACGCCCGCGCCCAGAGCAGCTCGATGGGTTCGGCCGGCAATGCAAAGGCAACCGGCAATCGCGTCAGCGCCAGTTATATCGACCAGTTTGCGGATCGCACCCTCGGCCTCGTGCTGGGTTATGCCCATCTTGAGACACCGGTGCAGGAAGAGCAGGTCGGCCTGTACGAGCCGTGGCAGCAAATCCAAGCAGGCTGGCGTCCCGGTGTGGCGGCAGGCAGCTATTTCTCGGATGGCATCAAGGCCCTGCGCCGCACCGGTGTGACCAAGCGCGACGGCCTGATGGCCACGCTCGAATGGCGGCCCTCGAAGGACTGGACCAGCGTGCTGGACGTCTATCACACACAAGCCAAGCAAGAAGACACGGCCAACCAGTTCGAGGTCAACCTCAGCGGCTACAACGGCGGCTACAGCCCCGGTCTGAACGTCACCTCGCCGACGATCAACGGCAATGGCACCTTCACAGGCGGTGTCATCAGCGGCCTCTACCCGCTGGTGCGCGGCATGTACAACAAGCGCGAGGACAAGATCGACGCCATCGGCTTGAACAACAAGTTCAAGTTGGGTGGCGTGGCCATGGTGCTCGACATCAGCCACTCGAAGGCCAAGCGGGACGAGTTGAACCTCGAAAACAATTTGCAGTTGCCGCCCACGGGCACGACAGCGCCGCTGGATACCTTGAAGTTCAACTTCGCGACCGGTGGCTTTTCCAGCATCGTGCCCGGCCTGAGCTATGCCGACCCGAGCAAGCTGCTGCTGCGCAACACGATTTACGGCTCCGGTTACGGCAAGGTGCCGAGCGTGGAGGACGAGTTGACCGGCCTCAAGTTGGCGGGCGCTGTGCCAGCGCCAGCCGCTGTCAGCGGGCTGTTGTCGGAGATCGAATTCGGCTTCAATTACGCCGACCGAGCCAAGAAGAAGCGTCAACCTGAAGGCAATATCAATGTCGGTGCCCAGGGCGAGACCGCCATCGGCGCGGCCTACCAATACGGTTTGGTCGATCTTGGCTTCGCAGGCTTGGGCAGTATTCCGTCGTGGAACGTGCCGGGTGCCGTTGGCCAATACATGACCTTCAACCCAAGCGCGACGGCCTTCCCCTACTTGGTTGCCAAGGCCTGGGACGTCAACGAGAAGATCTCGACGACCTTCCTGAAGGGCAATATCGATTCTCAATGGGGCGGCATCAACGTTCGCGGCAACGTCGGCGTGCAGGTGCAATACACCGACCAGTCCTCATTGGCTGTGCGGCTGACCGACGGCGGCAACCCAAAGCCGGTGACCGACGGCAAAACCTATACCGATGTGCTGCCGAGCTTGAATCTGGCCTTCGGCCTGAGCAGTGACCAGACCGTGCGCTTGGCCCTGGCCAAGCAGGTGGCGCGCCCGCGCGTCGACCAGTTGCGCTCGGCGCTGGAGTTTGGCGTTGGCGACAACCCCGATGTCAACGGCGTTCGCAAGCCCGGTGCTAGCGGCGGCAATTCCCAGCTCGATCCGTGGCGTGCGGTGGCGTTCGACTTGTCCTATGAGAAATACTTCGGCAGCAAGGCCTACTTGGCTGCAGCGTATTTCTACAAGGACTTGCAGAGCTATATCTACACACAGACCAATCCGAACTACGACTTTTCGGCCTATGTCGCTGATGCCAAGCCGATCCCCGGCTCCACCATCGCCACCCGTGGCGACTACACCGCGCCTTACAACGGCAAGGGTGGGCGTCTCTCGGGTGTCGAGTTGTCGGCCTCTTTGCCGCTGGGCATGTTGACGCCGGCGCTGAGTGGCTTTGGCATCGTGGCCAGTGCCAGCTTCACCAGCAGCAATATCTCCATCAAGGACCCTGACAGCGCCTCCAGCGTCGGCTCGGGCAACATCAGCTTGCCTGGTTTGTCCAAGCGCGTCACCAACTTGACGGCTTACTATGAAAACGGCGGTTTCGAGGCCCGCGTCAGCCAGCGCAAGCGCTCTGATTTCATTGGAGAAATCGGCAACTTCAACGGCAACCGCACGTTGCGTTATGTGGTCGGCGAGGACGTCGTCGATGCGCAG
>JBIIVZ010000051.1:0-10198 GCA_044339175.1 Roseateles sp. | reverse complement strand
GCTTGGGGCGTTTACCGGACACTGCTGAGCTCAGCCAAGTTCTTCAACTGAACTGCCCTGGTCCGGGAGCGAAGCACCCTGAGCCATGAAACATGAAACAACGCCGACTGCTTGCCCGCTTTGCGCGGCCAGAATCTGCGTTGAACCTGCGTTCAGGCAGTCGCCATGCCCTGATGCCGCAGCAGCGCGTCGATGGTCGGCTCGCGGCCACGGAAGGCCTTGAAGCTGTCCATTGCGTCGCGCGAGCCGCCGACTTCCAGGATGTTCTGCAAATAACGCTGGCCGGTGGCGGCGTTGAACACACCTTCCACCTCGAACGCGCTCCAGGCATCGGCGCTCAGCAACTCGGCCCACTTGTAGCTGTAGTAACCGGCCGAATAACCGCCCGCAAAAATGTGCGAGAAGCTGTGTTGCGAACGGTTGAACGGCGCTGTCTTGCTGACGGCCACCTCGGCGCGCACTTCGTCCAGCACCGCTTGTACGGCAGATTCAGCACCCGGTTCCGCATGCAGCCGCATGTCGAACAGCGAAAACTCGATCTGGCGCAGCGTTTGCAAGCCGCTTTGGAAGTTTTTGGCCGCCGTCATCTTGTCGAACAAAGCGCGTGGCAGCGGCTCGCCGCTGTCGACATGTTGGGTCAGTTGCTGCAGCACCTCCCATTCCCAGCAGAAGTTCTCCATGAATTGGCTGGGCAGCTCGACCGCATCCCATTCGACGCCGGAGATGCCCGACACGCCCAGCTCGTTCACTTGCGTCAGCAAATGGTGCAGGCCGTGGCCAAACTCATGGAACAGCGTGGTCACGTCGTCATGTGTCAGCAGGGCCGGCCGTTCTTGCCCATTCATGCTGACCGGCGAGGCGAAGTTGCAGACCAACTGTGCCACCGGCGTTTGCTGAGTCCCGTCCGGTCGTGCCCAGCGGCTGCGCACTTCGTCCATCCAGGCACCGGGGCGCTTGCCTGGGCGGGCGTAGAGGTCGAGGTAGAACTGTCCGACCAACTCGCCGGCCCGGTCGAGGCGGTAAAAGTGCACGCTGTCATGCCAGACCTCGGCGGTTTGCTCGACGATCTTGACGTTGAAGAGCCGCTCGATGATGTCGAACAGGCCTTGCAAGACGCGGGGCACGGTGAAGTACTGGCGTACTTCTTGGTCGCTGAAGGCGTAGCGGGCTTCCTTCAGCTTTTCGGAGGCGTAAGCGTTGTCCCAGACCTGCATCTCGGCCAAGCCCAATTCAGTCGCGGCAAAGGCGCGCAATTCGGCCAGGTCTTTGACTGCAAACGGCCGTGCTCGGGCCGCCAAGTCGCGCAGGAACTCCAGCACCTGGGCCGGTGAGCTGGCCATCTTGCTGACCATCGCCGCTTCGGCGAAATTGGCAAAGCCGAGCAGCGCCGCTTCTTCATGGCGCAAGCGCAGCAGCTCTTCGATGATGGCGGAGTTGTCCAGTTCAGGCTTTGCGCCCAGTTCGCTGGCGCGGGTGACGTAGGCGGTGTAGAGCCGCTCCCGCAGGCCCGAGCTTTCGGCGTATTGCATCACCGGCAAATAGCAGGGGAAGTGAAGTGTGAGCTTGTGGCCTTCCTTGCCCTCGGCCTCGGCCGCCGCGCGGGTGGCGGTCAACACATCGGCGGGCACGCCGGCCAGCTCAGTGGCGCTGGCGTAGTAAGCAAAGCCATCGGTGGCGTCCAGCACATGCTCGGAGAACTGCTGCCCCAGCTCGGCGCTGCGCTCCTGGATGGCGGCAAAACGGGTCTTGGCTTCGCCGGTCAGGTCGGCCCCGGACAGCACAAAATCGCGCAGCCAATGCTTCAGCGCTTGCTGGCGGGCCGGGTTCAGCTGTGCGGCCGCAGGGCTTTGGGCAATCGCTTTGTACTTGGCGAACAGCCGCTCGTCGGCACCCTGGCGGGTGAAAAACTCGGTGATGGCCGGCAGCGCGGCGTTGTAGGCCTCACGCAATTCCGGCGTGTTGGCAACCGCGTTCAAGTGGCCAACGGCACCCCAGGCCGCACCGAGTCGCTCGGTGGCAACACCCAGCGTGGCCGATAAATGGTCGTAGTCGGCCGGCGTCGCGTCATCGGTCGCCTGCTCCAGTGCTTGGCTTGCCGCGGCCAGCAGCTCAGTCATGGCCGGCTCAATATGCTCGGGCTTGATGCTCGCAAAGGCAGGTAGGGCAGCGGTGCTGAGTAAAGGATTCATTTCAGTTCTCCGTGCCGCATGGGCATTACGTTCGTTGAGTCGAGCTGATCAATCCTCGCGTCACGCGCCTTCAGCCAAGCAGAGCCCGCAGGACTGGCTCTGCCAGACTGCCAGGCTCGCCCCTTGAGGGGTGGCGCGCAGCGACTACGGGGTGGTTGATTCGGCACGTTCGGCGGCTTCCATTGTGTTGACCAACAACATGGTGATCGTCATCGGACCTACGCCGCCGGGCACCGGGGTGATCCAACCTGCCACCTCGCTGACACCGGCAAAGTCCACATCGCCGCAGAGCTTGCCTTCGGCGTTGCGGTTCATGCCCACATCAATCACCACCGCGCCGGGTTTGACCATGTCGGCAGTCAAGACGTTCTGTTTACCCACCGCCGCCACGATGATGTCGGCTTGGCGGGTGAATAGGGCCAAATCCGGCGTCGCGCTATGACAGATGGTGACGGTGGCACTGGCTTGCAAGAGCAGCATCGCCATCGGCTTGCCGACGATGTTGCTGCGGCCGATGACGACCGCATGTTTGCCGCGCGGGTCAACACCGATCGATTCGAGCATCTTCATGCAGCCATAGGGCGTGCAGGGGATGAAGCCACCGCTCTCCTGGCCGATGCGGCCGACCATCAGCGCGCCGGCGCTGCCGATGTGGAAACCGTCCACGTCCTTCAGCGGCGAGATCGCTTCGATCACCTGGTTGGCGTCGATGTGGTTGGGCAGCGGCAACTGCACCAGAATGCCGTGGATGCTGGGGTCGAGGTTGAGCGCTTCGACGCGGGCCAGCAGTTCGGCCTCGGTCATGGTCGCGTCGTACTTTTCGAGCACCGAGTGCAGGCCGGCGTCCTGGCAGGCCTTGACCTTGTTGCGCACATAGACCTGTGAGGCAGGGCTGTCGCCGACCAAGAGCACGGCCAAGCCGGGCGTGACGCCGCGCGCGCTCAGGGCGGCGGCGCGCTGGGCGACCGAAGCGCGGATTTGTTGCGACAGCTTGACGCCGTCTATCAGTTGTGCGGTCATAGTCGTTGGGCTTGGGTCGTGGGTCTGAATTGACAAAAAAGGCCGCTCATCGGCGGCCTTGGGTCGGTGCGGAACCTGTCAAATTTTGGCAGGTGCGCCGAGCGCGATCTTCAACAGGTCGGCGACCGTGTTGGCGTTCAATTTTTCCATGATGTTGGCGCGGTGCGCTTCCACCGTCTTGATGCTGATGCCGAGGTCGTCGGCAATCTGCTTGTTCAAGCGGCCGGCCACGATGCGTTCCAGCACCTGCGATTCACGCGTCGTCAGGCGTGACAGCAGGGCGTCGCGGCTGGCGGCTTCCTGGTGGGTGGAGAAGGCATTGCGGGCCTGCTCCAGCATGCGCTCGACCAAGCCCAGCAGCTCTTCTTCCTTGAACGGCTTTTCGATGAAGTCCATCGCGCCTTTTTTCATCGTCTGCACGGCCATCGGCACATCGCCGTGGCCGGTGATGAAGACGACCGGCAGCGGGCTGCGACGTTCCAGCAAGCGGTCTTGCAACTCAAGCCCGCTCATGCCTTCCATGCGGATGTCGGCAATCAGGCAGGCGACTTCGCGCGGGTCGTAGCGGCTGAGGAAGGATTCGGCGGAGTCGAAACATTTGACCCGGTAGTCCTTGCCCTCCAGCAACCATTGCAGAGAGTCACGCACGGCTTCGTCGTCATCAACAACGTAGACGTTACCCTTTTTCGGAATCAGGCTCATGTGGTCGCTTGTGTGTTTACTGCTGGGGAGGCTGGGCTGGCAGTGCCAAGGGCACCGTTCGGCTCAGACACTCCTTTGAATCCATTGGGCCCGTTATTAGCCCCGTTAGGCTCGGGACGGGAGATGTCTACCGGGATGCTGAATGAGAACCTGCACCCCACAATAGCTCCCCCATTGTATAAGTTCTCGGCCCTGATCCTGCCCTTGTGGGACTCCACGATCGAGCGACACAACCCCAAGCCAATGCCCAGTCCGTCGGACTTGGTGGAGAAGAAGGCCTCGTACATGCGGGCAATCACTTCCTCCGGCAAACCGGGGCCCATGTCGGTCACGCTGAACTCGATGTGGCCGCCCAGCTCCGGCGTGTGTTTGGGCACCACGCGCAGTTCGATGTGGCGGCGCGTGGTCGGCAGCGCGGCGTTGTCGATCGCCTCCGCCGCGTTCTTCAGCAGGTTCATCAACACCTGTTCGATCAGGATCGGATCGACCATCAACTGCGGCAGGCGCTGCGCGATGTAGGTGTGAATGGCCACATGGCGGCGGCGCAACTCGATGCCCGCCAACTCGACCGCGTCTTCGACGATGTCGTAGGCCTGCGCGGCTTCACGTTTGGGCTCGCTGCGCTTCACGAAGTTGCGGATGCGGTGGATGATCTGGCCGGCGCGCTGCGCTTGTTTGGCGGTTTTTTCCAGTGCAGCCAGCAAATCGTCCTTCTGGATGGCGTCGTTGCGCACCCGTGACACCATGCCGTTGCAGTAATTGGTAATGGCCGTCAGCGGCTGGTTCAGCTCATGTGCGACCGACGACGCCATCTCGCCCATCGTCATCAAGCGGCTGGTCATCTGCGCCTTGTCGGCTTGGGCGGCGGCCAGCGCCTCGGCGTGGCGGCGGGTGGTGATGTCGGTGGCGATCAGCATTTGCGCCAGCCGTCCGTCCGTCCACTGCAAATAGCGGGCGCGCACGTCAAACCACATTTCCAGCGATTCGACATAAACCTCGCGCGGGTCGGACCCCACCTCGGTCAGATGCTGGGCGGGCAGGCCGGAGTAGTCGTCCACGTCATCGTTGCTGTCTTCAGGTCGGCCCAAGGGGCTGCCCGCCAGCAAGGCGTGGCCGGCTGGGTCGGCACCAAACCAGAGCCGGTAGCTGCGATTGGCAAACAGCAATTCGCCCTGCTGCACCGACAGCACCGAGACGGCCGCATCCAGCCCCTCCAGCACGGTGGTGAAGCGCTCGTGCGAGGCCGACAACTGGTCGCGCACCCGCTTCGCCTCGGTGATATTCGTCAGTGACGTCATCCAGCCGCTTTGCTTGCCCTTGCTGTCCACCAGCGGCGACACATACATGCGGCCATCAAAGCGGGTGCCGTCCTTGCGCTGCATCTTCACTTCGACACCGCCGGACGGGCTGCGACCCTGCACTTCTTGCTGCAGCAAGCGGGCGTTTTCCTCGACGCGGTCCGGCGGCCAGAAGGGGAAGGGCGGTTTGCGGCCGATCAATTCGGCTTCCGAGTAGCCGGTCATCGCGCAAAAGGCCGGGTTGACGTAGGAAATGCGCGACTCCAGATCGAGCGCGCGCATGCCGGTCAACATCGAATTTTCCATCGCGCGCCGAAAATTCATCTCCGACGTCAGCGCCGTCTGTATTTGCGATCGCCGCCGCATATGTCGCCACGAGCCCAACAACATCCAGACGGTCAGCGTCGACAAGGCCACCACCATCCAGAACAAGGTGTTGCTGATCAGCCCGATCGACGTGCGGTAACCCTCGCCGCGCAAGACCAAGCCATTCATTGCCGGTGCCAGCGGCACCTCATGCTGGAGCGAGGTGCGCTTGATCGGCTTGCCCGGCATCGGCGTCACGCTGCTGGCCAGCACCCGTTCGCCCGAATCCACCACGGTGACGACGTGGCGGGAGGTGACCTCGGTCGGCACGTAGTAGCGCAGCAAGGATTCGACCGAGTATTCGGCAATCAACACGCCGGAGAACCCCGAGCGGTCGACCAGGGGCACCTGAACCTGAAAGACAGCGGTGCCGTTGTTGTCGCTGAAGGGCGTCGAATAGACGGGCGTGCGGCGCTCCTTGGCATTCTGGAAGGCCAGTTCCGGCGGGTTCGACTGGTTGATCATCGGCATCGAAGGGTCGCTGCCTTCGGCCTTCATCAGGCTTTCATCTTGAAAGCCGGCCACGCTGATGCTGGCGCGCCGTTCATGTCGATTGCCCAGCCAAGTGACATGAGTGATTTCGGGTCGGTCACGCGCAAAAGCTCGGGCTTGGGCGTTGAAATCGCTGGTGTCGGTGGCGCGCGTGACGATTTCTCGCGCGATACGAACCAGAATTTCCTGATTTTCAAGCAAGCGCGAGCGAATTTGTTGCTGGGCGATTTCAGTGTCCCGCTTGACGGCCTCGGCCTCCCGCTCCAGCTCCTCGTTGCGCAAGTACCAGAAAGCCAGAATGATGGCCGTCAAAAAGAGCACCACCGAGATCAACGGCCCCAGCGTAGCGAAGCGATCTTGGCGGGACGGCGATTGGCGTCGCCACCAGCTTGCGGTGAGGCGTTTCAGGGGCAGCAGGCGGCGGCGCAGCGCAGCTTGGAGGTCGAAGGCGTTAGGCATGGCGGGATTATCGGTTCCCGGCAGCGATAGACTGCATCGAGGGTTCGTGTTGCATCTTTGCAAGCCCATGTTTCGTAATGTGAAATCAGCTTGCACGATTTGAGAGTGGCGCAAAAATTGTGCGACACTCGACTCGAGCATGCAAAAAGCTCGATTTATGCCTCGCCCAGGCGGTCAGGGGGTGAGAGCTTTTGTAGCGAGCGGCTGTCAGGCTTGGGCGGGGGCGCGGATGTCGGAACGTACTCTAGGTACGTGAGGATTCCAAGTACCCAGCCAACGACGCATGGCGGCCGCGCAGTAAAAAGTTCTCACCCTCTCAGCCTGCGAGGTGATTCAGACAGTACGGCGCGGGCAATTCGCCAAGTTCGAATGCCTTGCCCGCAACACCAAAAAAACTGGAGACGCCCATGTCCGTGCAGCCCCCAACATTTCTAGGCGCAGCCGCCAATGACACCGACTCGCTCGAAACCAAGGAATGGTTGGACGCGCTGTCCGCCGTAATTGGTGCTGAAGGTGGAGAACGTGCTCACTTCCTGCTGGAAACGCTGATCGACCACGCCCGCCAAGCCGGCATCGACGTGCCGTTCTCGGCCAACACGGCCTACGTCAACACCATCCCGACCGACCAGGAAGAACGCTTCCCTGGCGACATCGACATGGAAGAGCGCCTGCGCGCCTACATGCGCTGGAACGCGATGGCCATGGTGGTGCGCGCCAACCGACTGAACCCCGATGACGGCGGCGACTTGGGCGGCCACATTTCCAGCTTCGCCTCGCTGGCGACGATGCTGGGTTGTGGCTTCAACCACTTCTGGCACGGCGACGACACGGCAGCCGGCGGCACGCACGGCGGCGACCTGCTCTACATCCAGGGCCATTCGTCGCCCGGCGTCTATGCCCGCGCGTTCCTGGAAGGCCGTATTTCTGAAGAGCAATTGCTGAGCTTCCGCCAGGAAGTTGATGGCAAGGGGTTGTCCAGCTACCCGCACCCGAAGCTGATGCCCGAGTTCTGGCAGTTCCCCACCGTGTCGATGGGCTTGGGTCCGTTGATGGCGATCTATCAGGCGCGCTTTCTGAAGTACCTGCATGCCCGTGGCATTGCCGATACGGCCAAGCGCAAGGTCTGGGTCTTCTTGGGTGACGGCGAGATGGACGAGCCGGAATCGCTGGGTGCGATCGGCTTGGCCGCGCGCGAAAACCTCGACAACCTGGTCTTCGTCGTCAATTGCAATTTGCAGCGCCTTGACGGTCCGGTGCGCGGCAACGGCAAGATCATTCAGGAGCTGGAAGGCGAGTTCCGCGGCTCCGGCTGGAACGTGATCAAGCTGATCTGGGGCGGTTACTGGGATCCGCTGCTGGCGCGTGACAAAGAAGGCTTGCTGCGCAAGGTGATGATGGACACCGTCGATGGTGACTATCAAGCGATGAAGGCCAACGACGGCGCGTTCGTGCGCAAGAACTTCTTCGGCAAGCACCCCAAGCTGCTGGAGATGGTGGCCAAGATGAGCGACGACGACATCTGGCGCCTGAACCGTGGCGGCCATGACCCGCAAAAGGTTTATGCCGCTTATCACAAGGCCGCCAACCATGTGGGCCAGCCGACCGTGCTGCTGATCAAGACGGTCAAGGGCTACGGCATGGGCAAGATCGGTGAGGGCAAGAACACCGCGCACCAGACCAAGAAGATGACGGACGAAGACATCAAGGGCATGCGCGACCGCTTCAACATCCCGATTCCTGACGAAGCGTTGGCCGACCTGCCGTTCTTCAAGCCGGCCGAGCACACGCCGGAAATGCGCTATTTGCATGATCGCCGTGAAGCGCTGGGCGGCTATTTGCCCAAGCGCCGGCCCAAGGCCGAGGAAACCTTGAAGGTGCCGGACCTGGCGACCTTCCAGGCGGTGCTGGACGCGACCGCCGCAGGCCGCGAAATCTCGACCACCCAGGCCTTTGTGCGCTTCCTGACCCAGTTGCTGCGCGACAAGGAACTCGGCCCGCGCGTTGTGCCCATCCTGGTGGACGAAGCCCGCACCTTCGGCATGGAAGGCTTGTTCCGCCAGATCGGCATCTACAACCCGGCCGGCCAGAACTACACACCGGTCGACAAAGACCAGGTGATGTATTACCGCGAAGACAAGGCCGGTCAGGTGCTGCAAGAAGGCATCAACGAAGCCGGCGGCATGGCCTCCTGGATCGCGGCGGCCACCAGTTACTCGACCAACAACCGAGTGATGATTCCGTTCTTCGTCTATTACTCGATGTTCGGCTTCCAGCGCATCGGCGACCTGGCTTGGGCGGCCGGCGACATGCAGGCGCGCGGCTTCTTGCTGGGCGGCACTTCGGGCCGCACCACGCTGAACGGCGAAGGTCTGCAGCATGAAGACGGCCACAGCCACATCTTGGCCAGCACCATTCCGAACTGCGTGTCCTACGACCCGACCTTCGCTCACGAAGTCGGCGTGATCATGCAGCACGGTCTGAAGCGCATGGTGGAGAACCAGGAGAACGTGTATTTCTACATCACGCTGCTGAACGAGAACTACCCGATGCCCGGCCTGAAGACCGGCACCGAAGCCGAGATTCTGAAGGGCATGTATTTGCTCGACGAAGCGCTCTGCGCTGGCGATCTGGCCGGCAAACCGACCGTCAACCTGCTCGGCTCCGGCACCATCCTGCGCGAAAGCCAGGCGGCCAAGGTCTTGCTGGAGCAGGACTGGGGCGTCAATGCCCATGTGTGGAGCTGCCCGAGCTTCAACGAACTGGCGCGTGACGGCCAGGACGCCGATCGCTGGAACCTGCTGCACCCGACCGAAGTGGCCCGCGTGCCGTTTGTGGCCGAGCAACTGGCCTACACCAACGGCCCGGTGATCGCCTCGACCGACTACATGAAGAACTATGCGGAGCAGATCCGCGCCTTCATGCCCAAGGGCCGCAGCTACAAGGTGCTGGGTACCGACGGTTTCGGCCGCAGCGACTTCCGCTCCAAGCTGCGCGAGCACTTCGAGATCAACCGGCACTACGTCGTCATCGCCGCGCTGAAGTCGCTCGCCGACGAAGGTGCGCTGCCGATGAGCAAGGTGTCTGAAGCGATTGCCAAGTACGGCATCAAGGTTGACAAGATCAACCCGCTGTACGCTTAAACGGGGAGAATTTTTCTACTGCGCGGCCGCCATGCGTCGTTGGCCGGATGCTCGTGATCCTCACGTACCTGAAGTACGTTCCGGTCCCTGCGCTCCCCGCCCAAGCCTGACAGCCGCTCGCTACGAAAAACTCCCCCCTCCATTTTCTCGATCGACTGACAACCGTAGCCCTTCAGCTGTGCCGCCGGCCAACCGCCGCCGCACCTGACGGGCTACCCTGGAGATACGCAATGGCATTGGTAGAAGTCAAAGTCCCCGATATCGGGGACGTCAAAGATGTGGCCGTGATCGAACTGCTGGTCAAAGTGGGCGACACGGTGGCGCTGGAACAGAGCCTGATCACCGTCGAGAGCGACAAGGCCTCGATGGAGATCCCCAGCTCGCACGCCGGCGTCGTCAAGGAGATCAAGGTCGCGCTCGGCGATACGGTCAATGAAGGCAGCCTGGTGTTGATGTTGGAAACTGCTGCTGAGGCTGGGGTTGATGCCCCTGCTGCTTCGGCTCCGGCTCCGGCCGCGCCGATCGCTGCTCC
>JBIIVZ010000050.1:0-10200 GCA_044339175.1 Roseateles sp. | reverse complement strand
CCAGCGGCTTGGGCTGGTAGCCCTGGGCCGTCCAGGCCAGCAACATCAGCAGCCCCAAACCACCCAGCAAATGCAGGGTCACGATGGCGGGGAAGAGCTTCATCGTCACCGTCAACGCGCCAAAAGCGCCTTGCATGCAGACCCACAGCAAGGTGACTGTGGCCCACCAAGGCGACACGGCCGAAAGTGAGGCGGGCGTCGCCAGCCCACTTTGCCTGGCCCGGCGCGCTTGCAGCGCCAGCCGCCAACTCATCACGCAAAGCACCATGATCAGCACACCGACGCTGCTGGCCAAATAGCGGTGAATCATCTCGATCCAGGCTTTGCCGTGGGTGACCGGCCCTGTCGGCATGGCGATTTGCGCCATCGTGATTTCGCCGTGCGCGCCCAACGGGCTGGCGCTGCCGTAACAGCCCGGCCAATCGGGGCAACCCAGACCGGAATCCGTCAAGCGGGTGAAGGCACCGAACAACACCAGATCGAAGGTCAGGAATAGGGTCAGCAGGGTCAGCGCCTGCAGCTTGGCCTGCAGCGAGGCACCTCGCTTGCTCAGCCGCAGCCATAGCAATGGGCCACATGCCAGCAACGCGCCCAGACCAGCCAACTGCCACAGCGGCGATAGATCATCAAAGTTCATCGTGTCAGCGCCCCGGCTTATCCCAACTTGCATTGGCCTTCAGCAGCCGATTCAGATCGTTTTTCAATTGAGCGGGATCCGGCTGTGCCGGCGAACGCAACATCCACCGACCGATCGGATCGATGATGAAGAAGTGGTCTTGCAGCTTCTGGCCGGCGGCGGGCTTCAACCAGGCATCCAACTGCTCTCGCGGTGCCCGCAACACGGTGACAGCCACGCCTTGCGTGATCGCTTGCTGCAACTCGGGCCGAAGCGGTGTGTCGTCGGCCACCAACCAGACCTTTTCCACCTTGTCGCGGTCTTTGCCCAGCATTTCACGCAACTGGCGCTGGATGTAGAGCTGTTTTTCACAGCCACTGTCACAGGCACCGTCCTGCACCAGTGTCAACAGCCACTGGCCCTTCAAGGAGGCCGCCGTGACCGGCTGCCCTGCAAGGTCGCGCAAGCTCAGGTCCGCAGGCATGTCCACTGTCGGCAAGATCAACTCGCCATAGGCTTGGCCGACTGGCTTGATCACGTAAAAAGTGAAATAGGACGCGAGCACCGGTGCAGCGCAGGCCGCGACGACCATCAACATCCGGATACGCCCGCCGAGCGTGCGTTGCTGCATCGCCATAACGCTCGGATCCGGCAAACTGTGCACGCTCAAGGACAAGGGCTCATCGATAGATTTATTGAGGCCGAGCATGGCGGCGGGGGCGGATTGTTTGGAACCAGACATAGAGACCCAGAATCAGCGCGCAAAGCGCAAACCATTGAAAAGCGTAACCGTAGTTTTTGTGCAGCCCGGCCGCCGGCGCTACCCAGTCACGCAACAAACCGTCGGCACCTGCCGCGTTGTCAGGTCGGGACTGCACCAGAGTCAACGGCAGCAGGACTTGTTTTATCTCGGTCGAATATTCAGCCACCTCGACATTTTGGCGGATTCTGCCGCTAGCCACCGAGCTGAACTCATACAACCGGGAAGCAGACACGGCCAAGCGCCCTTCTACTTCCACGAAACCTGTCGAGCGCGGTAACTCGGGTAGGCGACTGCGATCGAGCCCGTCGCGCGGCACCCAGCCGCGCTGTACCAGCAGCGCTTCGCGTCGACCCTCGATTTGAAGCGGTGTCAGCACAAAAAACCCGACACGGCCTTGCATCGGACGATTGTCCAAAAAGACAGTTTTGTCCTCTAGCCACTGGCCACGCAGCCGTGCCTTGCGGTGCACTTGCGCTTGGGCAGCCAGAGGCTCGGACAACACTTCGAGCCCGGTCAAGGCAGGCAGTTCTGCTCGCTGTTCTATCGCCGCCTGCAAAGCCTGCTTTTGCGCGGCGCGGTCCAGTTGCCAAAAACCCAAGCGGGCCGTCAGCGCCATGCCCAGCACGGTTGCCAACAGCAGCAGCAGGGAGCGGTTGCGGGGCTTCATGCGCGACGCCCCGGCGCATAATCTCCGGCCATGAAAATCATCTTTTTGATCGCCTTCATCGGCATCCTCGGAGCGCTGGCTGCAGCCGGCTTGTTCATGCTGAAATCGGGTCGCGAGGCCAACAACGGCAAGCGCAACTCGAAAATGGCCCGTGCCCTGGCCGTGCGGGTTGGCCTGTCGGTGGCCTTGTTTCTCTTCATCCTGTTCAGCTATCTGATGGGCTGGATCGAACCGACGGGCCTGCCTTTGACCCGCTAAGCCAGCGCTGGCCGGTTGAGCCAGCCGCACGGCACGCATTCACTGCGTCTCTGCAAGAAAAAAAGCGCCGCGGTCTGCGGCGCTTTTTCAATTGACGTGCGGCAATCAAGCCCGCTTCGTCTTACATCCAGTAAACGACGAAGTAGAGGCCCAACCAGACGACGTCGACAAAGTGCCAGTACCAAGCCGCGCCTTCAAAGCCGAAGTGACGGTCTTTGGTGAAATGGCCCTTCTGCAAGCGCAAGGTGATGAACAACAGCATCAGCGTGCCGACAAAAACGTGGAAGCCGTGAAAGCCCGTCAACAGATAGAACGTGGAGCCGTAAACGCCCGACGATAGCTTCAGGTTCAGTTCACTGTAGGCATGGCTATATTCGTAACCTTGCACGCAGAGAAAGGTAGCACCGAGCAGCACGGTCAGCCACATGAACGCTATCGTCTTGCTGCGGTTGCCGACGATCAATGCATGGTGAGCGACCGTCAACGTCACACCTGAAGTCAGCAACAGCGCGGTGTTGATGGTCGGCAGCGGCCAGGGGCCCATGGTCGTGAATGCTTCCACGGTACCGGCAGGCGAACCCGTCATGCCCGCAGCCGAGCTGGGCCACAGCGCCTTGAAGTCGGGCCACAACAGCGCGTTCTCGAGGTTGCCGAGCGAAGGTAAGGCCTGCACGCGAGCCCAGTACAGCGCGCCGAAGAAAGCCGCAAAGAACATCACTTCCGAGAAGATGAACCAACCCATACTCCAGCGGAAGGACATGTCGATACGGTCGCTGTACAAGCCGCTCTCGCTCTCGCCGATGGCGGTGCCAAACCATTGTTTCAGCACCACGGAAAACCAGACGAGACCAATGGCCAGCGAATACGCGCCCCATTGGTGTCCGTTGATCCACTGACCTGCACCCAGAATGACCAGGAGCAGACCAAAAGAGGCCAGCACCGGATAAGCCGATGGGCCGGGCACAAAGTAATACGGGGTCTTGCCCGTTGCAGTCGCAGCCGACATTTCTTTTCTCCTCGAACTGATTCAGTCCTGATGACTTAGATGAAACAAATACTTAGGTACTGGCGACGCCACTGCCGATGACCCATTGGATCAACAGCACCAACGCCAACACAAACAGCGCTGCTCCGATCACGCCGGCAATGATCACATGCACAGGATTGAGCTGAGCCACATCCTTTTCATAGTCGGCACCGCGACGCACGCCGAAAAACGACCAGGCAACTGCCCGCATCGTCTGCAGGAACGACGCCGGCCGACTGGCCGCGCGCTTCAGATCGTCACCGGCGCTCATGTGCGTGGCTCCTTCAGTGCAGGTTCAGCCACAGGCGTTGCGGCCTGTTTCAAACCCTTGCCCGGCACCTCGAAGAAGGTATACGACAGGGTGATGGTTTTGACATCCTTGGGCAGCTTGGGGTCGATCACAAAAACCACTGGCCATTGCTTGGACTCACCAGGCTGCAGGGTGTATTCGTTGAAGCAAAAACATTCCAGCTTGTTGAAATGCGCCGTGGCCTGCTTGGGCGCATAACTGGGAATCGCCTGAGCCGACATCACCCTCGGCTGCACGTTGCGAAACTCGTACATCACCGTCGTCAATTCACCGGGGTGCACATTCAAATGCGCCACCGCTGGCTTGAACTCCCACGGGCCGCGCACATTGGCGTCGAACTCGATGGAAATTGTGCGCGTCCGGTCCACTTGCGTGTTGCGCACATCCTCTGCACGCACCGAATGCTGTCGCTCCGACAAGGACAACACATTGATGCCCAGCGCCGTGCAAATCGCGCGATACAAAGGCACCAAGGCGTAGCCAAAGCTGAACATCAGCGCCGTGACAACCAACAACTTGCCCACCAGGCGCAGGTTGTCCCGGCGCAAGGCGGAGGCGAGGTTCCAGGCAGCGTTTTTCATGCCGTCGTCAGAAGCCGAACAGGATGATCTTGCTGATGAAACCGACGCCAAAGACGATGGCCACGCTGGCCAAAATCAGTCCCAGGCGCTTGTTGTTCTTGCGTTGCTCAGGCGTTGCTGCCATGGTTTTAACCGATCACTTTGGTGGCGTTGGCATTCAACTTGGGAGGAGTCTCAAAGGTATGGAACGGTGCCGGTGACGGCACTTCCCACTCCAGACCTTCAGCACCGTCCCAAGGCCGTTGCGGTGCTTTCTCGCCCTTGCCGCGCATCATCGGCACGACCACGAACAAGAAGAAGTACACCTGCATCAGACCGAAGCCGAACGCGCCCACCGAGGCAATCGCATTGAAGTCGGCGAACTGCATCGGGTAATCAGCGTAGCGCCGCGGCATGCCGGCCAGACCGAGAAAGTGCATCGGGAAAAAGGTGATGTTGAAGGTCAGCAACGAGCCCCAGAAGTGGAACTTGCCGCGCCATTCGCTGTACATCACGCCCATCCACTTCGGGCTCCAGTAGTAATAACCGGCAAACATGCCGAACAGTGAACCGGCCACCAGCACATAGTGGAAATGGGCGACCACGTAATAGGTGTCTTGCACCTGGATGTCGATCGGTGCCATCGCCAGGATCAAGCCGGTGAAGCCACCCATCGTGAACACGAAGATGAAACCCACTGCCCACAGCATTGGCGACTCAAACGTCATCGAACCGCGCCACATCGTGGCCAGCCAGTTGAAGATCTTCACACCGGTCGGCACCGCGATCAGCATCGTGGCGTACATGAAGAACAACTGACCCGTCACCGGCATGCCGGTGGTAAACATGTGGTGAGCCCAAACGATGAAGGACAGGATGGCGATTGAAGCGGTGGCGTACACCATCGACGCATAGCCGAACAAGCGCTTGCGGGCAAAGGCTGGCACGATCTGGCTGACGATGCCGAAGGCCGGCAAGATCATGATGTAAACCTCGGGGTGGCCGAAGAACCAGAAAATGTGTTGATACATCACCGGGTCACCACCACCGGCCGGGTTAAAGAACGACGTGCCGAAATGGCGGTCGGTCAATGTCATCGTGATGGCACCAGCCAACACCGGCATCACGGCGATCAGCAGATAGGCGGTGATCAGCCAAGTCCAGCAGAACATCGGCATTTTCATCAGCGTCATGCCAGGCGCGCGCATGTTCAGGATGGTGACGACGATGTTGATCGAGCCCATGATGCTCGACGCGCCCATCAAGTGCATGGCAAAAATGCCTGCATCCATCGACGGGCCCATCTGCAAGGTCAGCGGCGCATACAGCGTCCAGCCGGCCGCCGGCGCACCGCCGGGCATGAAGAACGACGACACCAGCATCAGCGCGGCAGGAATCAACAGCCAGAAGCTGAAGTTGTTCATGCGCGCAAACGCCATGTCACCGGCACCGATCTGCAGCGGCACCATCCAGTTTGCGAAGCCGACGAAGGCCGGCATGATGGCGCCGAACACCATGATCAGGCCATGCATCGTGGTGAACTGATTGAACAATTCAGGGTTGAAGAACTGCAATCCCGGCTGGAACAATTCGGCGCGGATACACAGCGCCAAAATGCCGCCGATGATGAACATCGCGAATGAGAACAGCAGGTACAAAGTCCCGATGTCCTTGTGATTGGTCGCAAACACCCAACGGCGCCAGCCCGTCGGTGCGTGGTGGTCGTGATCATGGTCGTGGCCATGAACGTCGTGACCGTGATGGTCAAGCACTGCTGTCATCTTGATTCCTTTTCTTGACGCTTATTTGACGTTCAGAGCGCTTATTGGCGCGCAGCCAAGACTTCAACGGGCTGCACCAATTGACCCGTCTTGTTCGACCAGTTGTTCTTGGTGTAGGTGATTACAGCGGCGATCTCGGTGTCCGAGAGCTGCTTCCACGCCGGCATGGTCAGGTTGTTCTGTCCATGGAGCAAAACAGCGATCTGCTTGGTCTTGTCGTCATTCAGCACCACGGCCGAACCGTCCAGCGGCTTGATCGGACCGGCACCCTTGCCGCCAGCACCGTGGCAGGCGGCACAATTGGCGCTGTAGACCTTTTCGCCGCGAGCCACCAAAGCTGTCAGCTCCCAGACCTTGTTCGGATCATCGGCCTTGGCCGCTTGTTCCTTTTTCTTGCCGTCCACCCACAGCGTGTAATCCTCAGCCGACACCACTTTCACATGGATGGGCATATAGGCGTGTTCCTTGCCGCACAACTCAGCGCACTGACCGTAAAAATTACCGATCTTCTCGGCCTTGAACCAGGTGTCGCGCACGAAGCCGGGAATAGCGTCTTGCTTGACGCCAAAGGCCGGCACCATCCAGGCGTGGATGACGTCGTTGGCTGTGGTGATGATTCGAACCTTCTTGTTGACCGGCACCACCAAGGGGTTGTCGACCTTCAACAAATAGTCGTCGCCAGCGGGCTTGCCCGCATCCGACATTTCGCGCTGCGTTGCGTCCAGCGTGGCCAGGAAGGCGATGCCCTCGCCCTCGCCCTTCAGGTAGTCATAGCCCCATTTCCACTGATAGCCGGTCGCTTTGATGGTGACGTCGGCATTGGTGGTGTCCTTCATGGCAACCACGACCTTCGTCGCCGGCAAGGCCATCAGGATCACGATGATGAAGGGCACGATGGTCCATGCGATCTCGACTTTCACGCTTTCGTGGAAGTTGGCTGACACCGCACCCTTGGACTTGCGGTGCTTGAAGATCGAATAAAACATCACGCCGAAGACGGCGAGAAAAATCGCCACGCAGATGATCAGCATGAAGTTGTGCAACCACATCTGATCGGTCGCGATCCGGGTCACCGGAGTCTGCAGATTCATCTGATTCACCGCCGGGCCGCCCGGCAAGTCATTCACCGCCAGCGCGGCCTGGGTCACCAGCGTGGCACCCGCTGCCAGCGCAATCTGCCCCAACCGGCGCGCGGCCTGATGCACTTTTGCGTTCATCATCATCATGGTTGTCACTCTTGTTTCAATTTTAATTCTTGGAGGCTGCAGTCGAAACCTGGCACCTAACTTACAGAACCCGACCTTGAGATCTGAACTTTGAAACCCATCTGTCACTGCTGTGCCCCGCCTAAAACATTCAGACCTTGAAGCTTTCATCCCGCTTGCAAGCTTGACCCATCACAAGCTTGCAGACCGGCCCCGAAACTATGCTTCGGGGGCACTTACCGCGATCAACGGAAGATTTTAGCCTACCGCCATGCGTGCAACTGTGTCTTTGATGCCCACTAGCCCCCAGATCTGCGCACCATCGCCCGCATCTGCTCCAGCGACACACTTGTTTCAGCGCTCAAGCGGATCTTGGGCGCGGGCTTGAACGCATGGCCGAAGACCAACTCAAGGCTCAGATGGAGCCGCCCGTCGGCCCCGCGTAAACCTTCCAAAGCCGCCAGCAATTGCCGATGCCAGTCCCTGCCCCGGCAGCCGGCAAACCGATCAGGTGCCAGATTCCCGCCCAGCGCGCGCAAGTCTTTCAGCAAGATTTCAGCGTCGCCCCAGGTCAGGCTGATGCGCTCCTGATCCATCACCGGATCGGCAAAGCCGGCCTCAGCCATCAGGTCGCCCACATCGTGCATGTCCCACCAGTCAGGGGCCGGACGCCCCCAGCCGTGGGCGGCATAAATCGGGCGCAGTTCCACCAGGCTGTCCGGCCCGATGCAAGAAAACATCACAAAACCATCGACAGCGAGCGCGGCGGACCAAGCGGCCAGAGTTTTCGGCAGGTCGGCGCTGTTGTGCAAACACATATTGGCCCACACCAACTCGAACTGCCCGCTCTCAACATCTTGCGGTGCCAGCACCTGAACGGCGGTCTTGCGACGCAGCGCGTCCCACCAACCGCGCTTTTGTTCCGCGCTGCTGCGCTCCAGCAAGGGCAGCGACAACTCGACGCAAACCTGCTCGGCATCTGGGTAGGCAGCCGCCAGCGCGGCCCCGCCGCCACCCAAAAAATCCGACCAGCGCAAGACCCGGCGCGGCTGCAATTTGATGATGGACAAACGCTCTGCCATGCGCTGCGCCACTTCGGCATGCAACCACGGCTCGGCCGCAGCCTGCGCCAATCGGCGCGCCTGCCGCAGTGCAGCCAACGGGTCCAGATGCTGCGGGCGGGCCGCTTCGGTATTCGGTGTAAAGCTCGGTTCTGACATGGCGGGCAGTATATTGATGCGATGTCCGAGCACCCGCTGGCAGCCCACAAGCCCGCCCTGTTCGAGCGGCTGTTGATGCGCTGGCCATGCCAATGCGCGGTCTGCCGTGCTTGGTCACACCAGCATGTTTGCGCGGATTGCCTGTTGCGCTTTGCACGGCCACGGCTGCGCTGCTGGACTTGCGCCGCCCGGCTGCCCCAGTCGTTGTCCGAGCGACCCGAACCCCGCTGTGGTCAGTGCCTGCAAGCCCCGCCGCCGCTGGACCGAACCATTGCCGCACTCGACTACGCCTTCCCCTGGGACGGGCTGGTGCGCCACTACAAATTTCATCAAGCCATCGAGCTGCGCGAGACCTTGCTGGAGCGTTTCGACCAGGCCCTCAGCAACGCTGATGCGGACGCACCCGACTGGCTGCTGCCGGTGCCATTGACACCGCAGCGGCAGCGCGAGCGCGGCTACAACCAGTGCTTCGAGTTGGCTCGCGTGCTCGGCAAACGCCACAAAATTCGCTGCGACCTCAATTTGTTGCTGCGCGTGCGCGACACTGCGCGGCAAGCCCAACTGCCGCTGCGCGACCGCAGCGCCAACGTCAAGCACGCTTTTGCGCTGGAGCCAGGGCGCGCACAAGAGTTGCGCGGCAAGCGCGTCGTGCTGCTCGATGACGTGATGACCAGCGGAGCTACCCTGTTTGAAATTGCCCGCGTGCTGCGCAGCGCGGGTGCCGCCAACGTGCAAGCCTGGGTGCTGGCACGCACACCCGACCCAACGCTCAACTGAAAACCACTGCATGTTCCACATCGTCCTTGTCCACCCGGAAATCCCGCCCAACACCGGCAACGTGATCCGCTTGGCCGCCAACACCGGCTGCAGCCTGCACCTGATCGAGCCGCTGGGATTTTTGATGGAGGACCGCTTGCTGCAGCGCGCCGGCCTCGATTACCACGAATACACCGCCGTCCATCGCCACAAAAATTGGGACGCTTTTTTGGCCGCCGTGCAGCCCGCTGCCGACCGGCTGTTTGCCTTCACGACCAAGGGCAGCCGGCCGTTTTCAGAGGTCGCTTGGCGGCCCGGCGACTTTCTGGTGTTTGGCTCGGAAACCGCCGGGCTGCCGCCGGCCGTGCGCGAGCAATTCCCCACCGATCAACGCGTGCGTCTGCCAATGCGGCCCGAGCAGCGCAGCCTCAACCTCAGCAACAGCGTGGCGGTCGCGGTGTTCGAAGCGTGGCGGCAGAACGACTACGCCGGCAGCGCTCCGTCCAAGCTCAATCCGGCTTGATGCCGGCCGCCTGAATCACGCCGGCCCAATAGCGCCGATCCGACTGCATCAAATTGGCCAAGCCTTCGGGTGAGCTGCCCACCGCGCTGAAGTACTGACTCAACAGCCGAGCGCGCACCGCCTCGCTGCGGATGATCAAGGTCAACTCGCGCGCCACGCGTGCCACGATGAAATCTGGCGTCTTGGCCGGTGCCAGCACCGCTTGCCAGGACGTTGCCTGAAAGCCCGCAAAACCTTGCTCGGCCAACGTCGGCAACTCAGGCAGAGCCGCCACCCGGCCCAGGCTGGTGACGCCCAAAGCCACCAACTTGCCCGCCCGCACCTGCGCCATCGCAATGCCCGGCACCATGAATGCCGCCTGCACTTGGCCGGCGAGCAGGGCGTTCACCACCTGCGGAAACCCCTGGTAAGGCACATGCGCGAGATCAATACCCGCCCGCGCCTTGAACGCTTCCATCGCCAAGTGGGCCGCACTGCCGTTGCCGACGCTGCCGTAGTTGAGCGCACCGTTGCG
>JBIIVZ010000455.1:0-2894 GCA_044339175.1 Roseateles sp. | reverse complement strand
TACTGTTCGGATAGAGCCCGTTCGCCCTGAGCTTGTCGAAGGGTTGTCGGAAGCGGGGGGAGTCCTTCGACAGGCTCAGGACGAACGGTTTTTGGGTAAGTGAACAGTATTGGGTCGCGACCCGCGTGTGGCCGACCGTGGCACCCGCTTTGCTCTAGGCCAGCTCCGCACACATCGTTGGCCAAATCAAATGACTCTGACCCCATTGTTTTGCCATTGTTTTGCGCGGTTGTTGATACGCAGCGCGCCAAAGCGGGCCTCGACCACTTGCAGCGCGACCCGGCCCTCGGTGATGGTTTGAGCCGGCACGATGGCGCGGTTCAGCGGGTAGCCGGCGCGCTGGTAGGCCTCGGTGACGCGTGCGGCCAGCGTGTCGGTGGCGATCAAGGTATTGCCGCTGATCGTGGTCGCGCGAACCTCGAACGGCGCGCTGGCCGGCAGCGTCTGCCCATCCGGGCGTTGCAGGCTCAGACCGGTCTCCGGGTTGGCGCGCTGCACGGGGGCTGCGGGCTGCACTTGCTGCAGCAGCGAGCCGGCGCTGGGCAGCGGCGGCGCGACCTGAGCCGCCGCCCAGGCCGGCAGGGTCAGCCACAGCAGCGCGCTCAGTGGCCGCAACGCAAATATCGACAGGCGGGCGGGTGCGCGGCCAGGGAATGATCGCGCAGCCAGGGGACGGCCAGCAATCAGCGGGTGGGATTGAGTGCTCATTCTGAAGAATTCCAAGTTCAGTTCGTGGTGCCGTCGGTCGCAGACGCAGGCATGCGCACACCGCCATTCAGCAGTTGCACCCGGCCGCTGCCGCCGCCGAACGACAGACTGCCCACGGTGGGCGGCGTGGCGGAGGATGCGTTGCTGTTGCTGTTGCTGTTGCTGTTGCTGTTGCTGTTGCTGTTGCTGTTGCTGTTGCTGTTGCTGTTGCTGTTGCTGTTGCTGTTGCTGCCCGTGCGGTCATCGTGGGTGCTGCTGGCCTTGCCGTCAGCGCCTGCTGGCGGGGTTGGCGGGGTCTGGGCGGTCAAGTTGGGCAGCGTCGCGGTGTTGAACACCTGCGGCGCGCTGACGGTGCCCGCCAACGTCGAGGTTGCCGCGCTCACCACCTCCGGCAAGCTGGCGGGCGTGACGGTCAGCGCTGCGGCGTTGCCCTCGGCCTGCACCAGGCGGTAGTTGCCCGCGCTCAGGCCACTGCCGGTCAGTGGGTAGCTGCCGGGGACGCTGGTGGTCAACGCCGTCGTTGCCCAAGTCACCGTGCCGCTCGTCGCGCTGGCCAAGCTGTCGCTGCCCAACAAGCCGAGCACCGTGCCGTTGAGCCCCACCAGCGGCGTGCCGCCGGTCACGCTCAGCGGCGCGGCCTCGTAGCGCAGCATGGCCGCCGTGATCTCGGCCGTCACACCGGTCGGCTGAACGACGGTGTAGTTGCCGGCATCCTCGCCGGTCAAGCTGAAGCCGGTGACGGCCACCGACTTGGCGATGCCGACGTTCTTGTTGGCAAACGCCCCGGTGCCTGCGCCCGTCACGCCGACCGCGTCCGAACCCAGCGCAACCACAGCAGCCGTGCCGGTCAGGCTGGCGGCGGTCGTTGCGTTGTAAGTCCTGCCCGCCGCGCCGATGCCGATGACTTGCAGCGTGGCCGCTGCGATGTCAGCCGTCACGCTGATCGGCTGGGCGATCGTGTAGTTGCCCGCATCGGTGCAGGTCAGGCTGAAGCCTGAGACAGCGACCGCTTTGGCGGTGCCGACGTTCTTGCTGGCGAACAGTCCGGTCGCGCTTGCAGTGGCCGTGACGCCGACATCGTCAGCAACGAGGCCCAGCGGCACGACGGCCGCCGTGCCGGTCAGGCTGGCGGCTCGTGTCGCGTCGTAAGTCGGTTAGTCGCGCCGATACCGGTGACTTGCAGCGTCGCCGGCGTCACCGTCACCGTGCTGTGGGTGCTGATCAGGTAGCCGAGCTGGGTCGAGTACAGGTCCGCACTGAGCGTCTGCACACCGACGTTCTTGCTGGCCAGCGTGCCGGTACTGCCGCTGCCAGCCACACCGTTGATCAGCCCCGAGCCGACACTGCCGGTCTCGCTGCCGTAGGTAAAACCGACCAAGGCGCCGTACTGCCCGCTGGCGCTGCCGCCGGCTCCCACGGCGCCGGTGGCAAAGCTGCGGGTGATGTTGTTGAAGTTCAAACCCACCAGACCGCCCGCCGGAATGTTGGTATTTCCAGACACCGACCGAACGCTGCCGGTGGCATAGCTGTCGGTGACGGGGGCGGTAGCAGCGCCCACCAGTCCGCCCAGTGCGCCATCCTGCGCGTCGACCAGCAGGTTCACGGCCGCCAAGCTACGGGTGATGTTGCCGGAATTGAAGCCCACGAGGCCGCCCACGTAGGCGGCGGAACCGGTGGTGGTCGCCGTGCCGATGGCCACCACGTCACTGACCGTGCCAAAGTTTTCGCCTGCCAGCGCGCCGGCTACCACGCCGCCGGTAGGGGTGCCGGTGATGCCGGTGCCGATCAGAGCGATGGCCGACACGCTGCCAGTGAGCAAGCCGAACAACCCCACCTGCGCCTGCTCGCTACTGATGGCCAGGTCGGCCACCCGGCGGTAATGGCCGTTGAGGCTGCCGCTGAACCCGATGCTTTGGCCCACCGGCACAAAGCCCGCCGTGCCCCACACCCCGCCGTTGCCGCTGCCGGCCACCGCGCGGGCGGTGGCGCTGGCGTCGATGTTGCTGGCCAGCGTGTAGCTGCCGTCGAGCTTCAGCGACATCAGCTGCAGGCCCACGGTATCCGCGATGCCGCTGCGCCAGGTGCCGGCCAGCATCGGCCGGGTGGCGCTGGCGCTGGCGCTGGTTTCGGTCACCAGGCTGCCGTCGGCGTTGACCATCACCCACAGGTTGGCGCTGCTGCTGGTG
>JBIIVZ010000454.1:0-2899 GCA_044339175.1 Roseateles sp. | reverse complement strand
GGCGGCAAGGCAAAGCAGCCCTCGGCCAGCAGCTGCGTCATGCGGGCGGTGCCGGCCAGCGCGGCATCGACCGCCGTGTTGCCGACCATGTGCACGTCTGCCATGGGCACGCCTTCCCGGTGCAGATTGGCGGCGGCACCGGCGGTGGGCGCGAAATGCCAACGCGCCAGGCGGGCCGTCAGCTCGCGGTTTTTCTCCTCAGGCCAGCGTGCTCAAGCGCGATTGCACCGGGTGGTAATTGCCGGCCATGTCGGCCACACCGGCGTCGTGCACCAGCAGCAACTGCGCACCGGCGCGCACCCGCGCCGCCAGATGCGCCACCAGCGCGTCGTTCATGCGGCGGTGGACGGTGTCCGGCACCACCAGCGCAGCGTCCAGCGGATAGCCACCTGGGCGCAGCAAGGCCGAGGCCCGCACCACCGTCATCGGAAATCCCGTCTCGGCCGCTGCGTCCTGCCAAGCCTGCACGACAGGATCGTCGCTGCCCAGATCGTCCGGCAACAACAGGGCCAGATGCGTCAGTTGCACGGCAGCTTGCGGGCGCACCTGAGGCCAAGCCCACAGCGCCAGCAAGATCAGCACGGCCAACAGCAAACCCGCCATGCCGAGCCGGCGTGCCCGCTGCCACCACAGATTTGCCTGCGCGGCGCTCATGCGGCTGCGCCCTGCACGGGCCCATCGGCCTGCGGCGCAACGGTCAGCCCCTGCTCAGTGGCCCAGACCGTGCCGTGCACGCGAGTGCCAGCGGCCTTGGCGCTCACTCGGCTCCGCCTCCTTCTTTACTTCGCTGCAGAACACGCCCGAAGCCCTTGCTCAACGAGTAACCGCATCGGCGGTGAATAACGAGGCGGCTTGCTCGCGGGATCAGCCCGGCGGAGCGTGTCTTCGCGAACGCCGGGCACTGCCAGAGGCCTGAATTGCTCTCGGCCAGCGCTGATGGCCGGTGCCGGGCAAACACGACAGGCCGGACGTTCGTGATGAAGCACCGCTTATTTTTGTGCTCAATACACAAACGGCTAATCTAAACAAGCGCCTGAGTAATAATAGATTGGATGAAATAATATATTTATTAAATTGATTTAATTTAAATCAAATGCACACAGCCAACGACAAACTCGACCTCCAATATTTGGCACATGTGGGTGGTATGACTGCGAAGCACGAGTTTGAGGCGAGCGAAGATATTCTTTCTCGCACCGGACTGAAGCTGTTGATCAAAGGTGCGCCCGTCAGTGCGGCCGCTTGCGAGCGGCTACTGCAGCACAAGCTCAGCAAACCCTTGGCCGCTTGCTTGGCGATCGTCGGCGGCGTGCAAAGCCAAGATTTGGCAGCGCTGTGCAAGCGTTTGCTGACCCAGCACAGCTTGCTGCGGTCGATCTGTGCGGACTCCGGCTGCGTGCTGATAGCCTCCTTTTGGGCCGAGCTGCGACTCTCCTCGCAAGTGTTGACCCTGCTGAGCATTTACGCTGACCAGCATGCCGATCGTCTGCCACATGCGGTCGGCGTCGCCATGCTGGCTTTGGGGTTGGCGCGCAAATTGATGCCGGACGATCTCGAACAACAACGGTTGATGGCGATTGCCGGTCTGCTTCATGACGTGGGCGAGCTGTACATCGCCCCCAAAATTCTGCTTCGCGAGGAACCGATGAATGCAGAAAAGTGGCGTCACATCACCAGTCATCCGCTGATCGGTCACCGTGTCCTGTCGACCTTGCCGGGTGCCGGCCCGGTGGTGGCAGAGGCGGTGTTGCAGCATCACGAACGACTCGACGGCTTTGGTTATCCGCGCGCCAGCAGTGACAAGCAAGTGCATCTGGGGGGACAGATTCTGGCCGCAGCCGAATGGCTGATTGCGTTGATCGAGTCGGGGGCCAGTCCGACCACGCGCGCCAGCGTCGCTGCCAAGCTGATGCCCGGTGAGTTCAGCCCCCAAGTGGTGACAGTGATTCTCGCGGCAGCTCGGGTCAGCCAAGAGTTCTCAATTCGCGAGCCCCTGCCGGTTGAACAGTTGACGGCGCAGTTGCGCAACATCATCAGAACGCTGCGGAGTTTCCATAAATCGCATGAATGGTGGCTAGAACGCGTCGGCAAGGCCGGCCCGGAGCTACGCCAATTGCTGCACTTGGGTCAGCAGCGCATGACACGCATCCAGATCGCTTTTTCCAGCAGCGGCCTCGACACCCACAGCCCAGAAAAAATGCTGCAGGAACTGACCGGAGAGCTCGACGGCGACGCGTTGCTGGAGTTGACCGCGTTGGCGCGGGAGTTTGGCTGGCGTGTGCAAGAGCTCAAACGCGAAGTATTGCTGCGTGCCGGCTCGCTCTGCGCCACCGATGCGGCGGTGGTGTCCGGCTGGCTCGATCGACTAGTTTTTTCGCCGCTGCCCAGATTCCACGCCGTGAAAGCGCGCTTGCAAACGGCCTGAATAACGGCCTCAAAAATCGCTGCCGCGCCGCAGCAAGGCTTGAAGCCAAGTGCCCATGCGGTTCAGCCAAAGCCGCTCGCCCTGCGGGCATTGAGCCAAGCGCCCACGACCGATAGGCCGCCCTGCCCGCTTGGCTTAGCTTGGCTTGGCACGCCGCCGCCCGCACTTGCCGCGCCGCCACCCAAGCTGTCAGCAATCAGCCTGCCTGCGCACTGATCGCCACAGCCGCTGAGGCCACTCGCCGCTGCAATTGATCTTCACCTTGTTCCGACAGGTCTTATTGTTGAGTGATATGGTCGGGTATTAATAGTTGACTAAAACACTCAGGAATAAATTGAAATGCGGGGCACGCTGGTGAGCGGCGGCGAGCAGCCGTTTTTATCCCTCAAACCGTGTTTTCTTGAGCAACCGCCCCGGCCATCGCCGGGCATGGCAGTGAAAGAGGAGTTTGAATCATGAGCATGACATTGACCG
>JBIIVZ010000453.1:0-2912 GCA_044339175.1 Roseateles sp. | reverse complement strand
ACCAGCGTGATCAGACCGATCTGCGAATAGACGTTCAGCGTGCCGCCCGACCATTGCAGCGCACCCAAAGCGCCCACCATCGACAGCGGCACCGACAGCAAGATGACGAACGGGTCGATGAAGCTTTCGAACTGCGCCGCCAGCACCAAGAAGATGAACAGCAAGGACAACACAAAGACCAGGCCGAGCGCGCCGCTGGAGGTTTTGTACTCGCGCGACACGCCGTTCAACTCGGTCGCGTAGCCGACCGGCAGCAGTTTGGTGGCCGTGTTGTCCATGAAGGCCAGGGCCTCGCCCAGCGAATAGCCGGGAGCCAGATTGGCCGTGAAGGCGACCGAGCGGCGCTGATTAAAGTGGTTCAACTCGCGCGGGCTGACCGCCTCGTTCACCTTGATCAAGCTGGACAGCGGCACCATCGTCTCGCCGCGCCCGCGCACGAACAGCCGCTCGATCTGGTCCGGCGTGGTGCGGCCGGCGGCCTCCGTCTGCAGCAGCACGTCGTATTGGTCGGCCCCGCGCTTGTAGCGCGTCACCGCGCGGCTGCCCAACATGGTTTCCACCGTGCGCGCCACCTGATCGACAGGCACGCCCAGATCGGCCGCGCGCTCGCGGTCCACTTCCAGAAACAGCTCGGGCTTGTTCAGCCGCAGGTCGTTGTCCGGCTGAACCAGGCCGGGGTTCTTGTTCATCTCGACCATGAAGGACTGCGCCAGCGTGGCCAAGTTGGCATAGCTGTCGCTGGTCACGACGATGAAGTTGATCGGCCGCTCGCGGAAACCCTGGCCCAAGCTGGGCGGCGTGATCGGGAAGGCCTGCACACCGGGCAGCAGGCTCACTTGCGGCAGCATCAGTCGGGCGATCTCCTGGGTGGAGCGGGTCCGCTCGGTCCAGTCCACCGTGCGCAGGATCGCTACCCCGCTCGACACGGTGGAACCGCCGGCAAAAAAGAAGGCCCGGTCGAACTCGGGGTAACCGGCGGCGATGCGGTCCACCGCGTCAAAGTAGCGCGCGGTAAAAGCCAGCGTCGCGCCGTCCGGCGCGGTGATCGGCATGAAGATCACGCCCCGGTCCTCCATCGGTGCCAGCTCCGACTTGGCATGGATGAACAACCAGGCACTGCCGGCCCCGGAGGCCAGCATCACCAACACCACGACCCAGCGCGCGCCCAAAGCCAGGCGCAGCGCCGCCGCGTATTGGGCGCTGATCCAGACCAGCACACGCTCCATGCCGCGATCGAAGCGGGTCGGGTTCGGTGCGTGGCGCAGCAGCTTGCTGCACATCATCGGCGTCAGCGTCAGTGCCACAAAACCGGACACCACCACCGCGCCGGCCAGCGTCAGCGCAAATTCGGCGAACAGCCGGCCGGTGCGGCCCGGCGTGAAGGCCAGCGGCGCAAACACCGCCGCCAGCGTCATCGTCATGGCCAGCACCGCGAAGGCGATTTCCTTCGCCCCTTTGAGCGCCGCCTGGAACGGCTCCAGCCCTTCTTCGATGTGGCGGAAGATGTTTTCCAGCACGACGATGGCGTCATCCACCACCAGACCAATCGCCAGCACCAGGGCCAGCAGCGTCAGCGTGTTGATGGTGAAGCCGGCCAGCGCCATCAGCGCGAACGAGCCGATCAGGCTGATCGGGATCGTCACCAGCGGAATGATGGAGGCGCGCAAGGTGCGCAGGAACACGAACACCACCAGCGCCACCAGCACCACGGCCTCGGCAATGGTGGTGTAGACCGAGCGGATCGAGCGGTCGATAAAAACCGAGTTGTCATTCGCCGGCAGCACCCGGATCGTGTCGGGCAGGTCGGCCTGCAGCTTGGGCATCATCTCGCGCACACCGGCCGCCACTTCCAGCGGGTTGGCGGTGGCTTGGCGGATCACGCCCAGGCTGACCGACGGCACACCGTTCAGACGCACGCGCGAGCGCTCGCTGGCAGCGGCCTCCTCGATGCGCGCCACGTCGCCCAAGCGCACGCTGAAACCGGCCGCTTGCTTCAGCACCACGGCGGTGAACTGCGCCACCGTGTTCAGGTCGGTGCGGGCGGTGACGCTGAATTCACGCTGTTCGCTCTCGATGCGGCCGGCTGGCACTTCCAGGTTCTGCCGCCGCAAGGCATCTTCCACATCGGCCACGGTCAGCTTGTAAGTGGCCAGCCGGTCGGCGTCCAGCCAGATGCGCATCGCGTATTTGCGGTCACCGCCAACCTGCACATCGGCCACGCCGGGAATCGTCTGCAAACGCGGCCGGACGACGCGGTTGACCAGATCGGTGATTTCCAGCGGGCTCAGTGTGTCGCTGGAAAAGGCGATCCAGATCGTCGGCTGCGCGTCCGCCTCGACCTTGGCCACCACCGGCTCATCGGCCGCCTCGGGCAAGCGGCTGCGCACGCGAGCGACCCGGTCGCGCACATCGGCGGCGGCGTCGTCGGGGTTTTTCTCCAGGCGGAAGCGGGCGGTGATCTGGCTTTGCTCCGAGCGCGAGCTGGAGGTGAGGATTTCCACCCCGTCGATGCCGGCAATCGAGTCCTCCAGCGGCTTGGTCACTTGGCCCTCGATCACCTCGGACGACGCACCGACCAGGCGCGTGCTGACGGTCACCACCGGTTCGTCGATGCGCGGGTATTCGCGCAGCGACAACCGGCCGAACGACACCAAGCCGACCAGCAACAGCAGCAGCGACATCACGGTGGCAAAGACCGGCCGCCGGATCGAGATTTCAGAAATGCGCATGGCGGGCTTTCAGCGGCTGATCGCAGGGGCAGGAGCGGGGGCGGTAGCAGGACTGGCAATGAGGGAGCCGGCGGGCGCACTGCCGGCGGCGCTGGCCAAAGCCGCTCGGCCGCTGCCGCCCTGAGCGTCCACATCCACCACGCTCAGCGCTTGGCCATCGCCGCGCATCAAGCGGCTCTGGCC
>JBIIVZ010000452.1:0-2921 GCA_044339175.1 Roseateles sp. | reverse complement strand
ATCGGCCTCCACCATCGCAGCGCGGATCACGCCTTCGCCTGTCTGGCTGCTGGACATGGAGCCATTGGCCAGCACGATGCCGGCGCGGCCGCTGGGCTTGAGGTGGTGCAGCATGTGCTGCAGCCAGGCGTAGTTGGCATTGCCTTGCGGCGGGTCGCCGTACTGCCAGCGGGCATCGCCCTCCAGGCTGCCATGCCACCAGTCGCTGATGTTGAACGGCGGGTTGGCCAGGATGAAGTCGGCTCTGAGGTCCGGGTGCTGGTTGCGTGTAAAAGTGTCGCCGGGCTCGCGGCCGAGGTTGAAGTCGATGCCGCGAATGGCCAGGTTCATCGCCGCCAAACGCCAGGTGGTGGGGTTGGCTTCTTGGCCGTAGATGGACACATCGCCGAGCTTGCCGCCGTGCGCTTCGATGAAGCGCTCGGACTGCACGAACATGCCGCCCGAGCCGCAGCAGGGGTCGTAGACCTGGCCATGGTGGGGGCTGAGCACGGCGACCAGGGTTTTGACGATCGATGCCGGGGTGTAGAACTGTCCGCCGCGCTTGCCCTCGGCGCTGGCGAACATGCCGAGGAAGTATTCGTACACCTGACCGAGCACATCGCGGGCCACGCTGGGGTTGTCGCCGAAGCCTATCGTCGAGACCAGATCCACCAGCTCGCCCAGCTTGCCGTCGGGTAACTGCGCACGGGCATAGCGCTTGTCCAGAATGCCCTTGAGCTTGGGGTTGTCGGCCTCGATCAGGCTCAGCGCCTCGTCGATCAGCTTGCCGATCTCGGGCCGCTTGGCCTGGGCGCGTAAGCCCTCCCAGCGGGCGGCTTCTGGCACCCAGAACACATTGACGGCGGTGTAGTAGTCGCGGTCGTCGGCCTCGGCCGCCAAGTCTTCGGCGCTGGCGTCGCCATAAAAATACTCGTCGCAAGGGTCAGCCAGCCGGGCCACCACCTCGGCGCGGCGGGCGGCAAAGGTGTCGGAGATGTACTTGACGAAGATCAGGCCCAGCACCAAGTGCTTGTATTCCGCCGCATCCATGTTGGCGCGCAGCTTGTCGGCCGTGGCCCAGAGGGTTTTCTTGATGTCGTCGAGCATGGTGAGTGGTTGTTGAGTGCTGTTGTTCTTGTGTTTTGGCTTAAGCGTCGAGCTTGGGCTTCAGCCCGACCCAAAAGGCGCCGCCTTCTTTGACCATCAGGAGTTCGGGGTAAGTACCTACCATATCCGACAGGCCGGAATGGCCAAAGGACTTGGGGGTAAAGGCTGGGTTGGTGCGTTTCAGGTATTGGCCCAGAGCGCCGAGACCCACGCGACCATCAGCGGTGTCACCGGCCAGCATGCTGACGGCGCTGATCAAGGCCTTGGGGCGGCTCTTCTTGATGGTGGGCTTGGGCGCAGCGACCGGCTTGGGCTTGGCGGGGTTAGCGGCGTCCAAAGGCTCGGCTGGCAGCTCGGGCGGCAGCCACTCGAAGAACTGATCGCTGGCATTGCGCAAAGCGTCGGGAGTCTTGGCTTCGCCAACAATGCAAACGATGGCACCTCGCTCGCGCAGCTTGCGGCAGAGGTAAGAAAAATCGGAGTCGCTGGTGACCAGGCAAAAAGTATCGGCCCGCTGGTCGAACAAGGATTCCAAAGCGTCCAAGGCCAGGGCGATGTCGGCTGTGTTCTTGCCGGCGGCGTACTGGTACTGCAGATGCGGCGTAAATGCCAAGCGTACAAGCGCTTCTTGCCACTTGTTGGCGAGCGTGCTGTGGTTGCCATAGCCTCGGCGCACGACCACACGGCCGAACTGAGCAACCACGCGGAGTGCGTATTCAAGAATTTCTGGCGTCGTGTTGTCGCAGTCAACCAGCACCGCGACCCGGGAGTCACTACCCGAATCGTTAGGAATCATTGTTTTTCTCTCCCTTTTAGGGAGGGATGGTATGCGGGCTTAACTTACCGCAATCGGGCAAAGCAGCGTGTGAGTGGTTTGCCAGCCGCTCAGTCGATCCTGCATCGCGTGAACAACTCACCCAGCTGACGGTTCAATTGCCGCATTTTTTTCGCAATGCCGCCCTTAAACGAATTACTTGCCGTCTTGCTCCTACCTGCCTCCGTGCGTGGCCCCATTGCCTTAGGAAGTCGGGTCGCGACCCGCCCAACAGCGGGATGCGGCCCCTCGGGGTCAGGCGGCTGCTGGCACCGCGCTCAGCACTTGATGCCGGCGTGCAGCGCGACCAGGCCGGCGCTGAGGTTGTGCACATCGACGTGACCGAAACCGGCGGTTTTCATCATCGCCTTCAGCTCTTGCTGGCCCGGATGCATGCGGATCGATTCGGCCAAGTAGCGGTAGCTTTCGGCGTCGCCGGCAATCATCTGGCCCAGGCGCGGCAGGATCTTGAACGAGTACCAGTCGTAAGGCTTTTGCAGCGGCTTGGCGACTTTGGAGAACTCCAGCACCAGCAAGCGGCCACCGGGCTTGAGCACCCGGCACATCTCGGCCAGCGCTTGGTCCTTGTGAGTCATGTTGCGCAAGCCAAAGGCGACGCTGACGAGGTCGAAACTGGCGTTCTTGAACGGCAGCTTTTCGGCGTCGCACAGGCCGGTGGGCAGGATCAGGCCTTCGTCGAGCAAGCGGTTGCGGCCCTGGCGCAGCATCGCTTCGTTGATGTCGGTGTGCACCACCATGCCGGTGTCGCCGACCTTGCGGGCAAAAGCGCGGGCCAAGTCACCGGTGCCGCCGGCGATGTCCAGCACCTGCTCGCCTGGCTTCAGGTTGGCCACCGCCACGGTGTAGGCCTTCCAGGCCCGGTGCATGCCCACGGACATCAGGTCGTTCATGATGTCGTAGCGGGAGGCGACGGAATCGAACACACCGCGCACGCGGCTGGCTTTTTCGCCTTCGTCAACGGTTTGGTAGCCGAAATGGGTGCTGCTCATGGTGTCCTCTG
>JBIIVZ010000450.1:0-2922 GCA_044339175.1 Roseateles sp. | reverse complement strand
TCTTGTACGCAGCGCAGCAAGGCGTGGGCGACGCGCGGGCTCAGGTCGCGGGCGGCGGCGGCCATGTCCAGCTCGATGCGGGTGCTGGCCACGCCGTCGGCCAGCGCCAGCAGGGCGGCGGTCAGGTCGATGCGCCGCGAGCTGCGTTGCTGGGACACGGCCTCGCGCACATCGGCCAGCAAATTGACCGAGCTGCTGCTGGCCTTGCCCACCGCCAGCGCCGCGCCGGCCGGGTCGCTGCGCTGCAGCAAGGCGCTGCCGAGTTGCAACTGAAGGTTCAGGGCGGTCAGGTGATGGCCGACCAGGTCGTGCAATTCACGCGCCAGCAACATCCGCTCGCTGTAGCGCAACTGCTCGGCCAGCAGCGCTTCGCCGCTGAGCCGCTCGGCCAGCATCACTTGCAACCAGCGGCGCTTTTCGGCCTCGGCGGCGGCCATCCGTCCCAAGCCGAAAGCCAAGCCGTGCAGGGCCACCATCGCCGCCAGCAGGCCCAGACCGTCCAGCCAAGCGGGCAGGCCGGGGCTGGACGGCAGCAGGTCGGCACCGGGCAGCAGGCTGTAAAGCAGAAAGTTGACGGCAATCTGCGCCAGCGCGAACAAAAAGGCGGTGCGTGCCCGCAACAGCACCGCCGCCAAAGCGGTGACCAAAAACGGCAGGCCCGGCGTGACGCAAACCGCCAGCAGGTCGATCAGCAAGATGCGGCCCAGCAGTTGAGGCGGCGGCTGATCGACTTGGCCCTCGCGCGCCAGCCGCCAGTAGCTCCAGGCAAACAAGAGCAGCAGCGCGAAACAGACCAGCAGCAGCGCCGGGTCGGTGCTGGCACCGCCCGCGCGCAAATAGAGCGCGCTGACCAGACCGTCATAAGCATCGGTACGAAAGCCCAGCAAGCCGGCCACCGCCGCCGCCAGCTCCAGCAAGCCGATCGCCAGCGCGGCCACCCGCAGCACCACGCTGGGCTGGGCCAAGCGTGCGAGCAAGCGATCAAGCGCGTTCATGCTGAAGACTCAAGCCGGACGGGTTTCAAAGCGGGACTGTTGCCTGAGCGCTTGCTTACGCGATGGCCTACGCGATGGCCTGCGCAATCACGCCGCCGCCCAGGCAGACTTCGCCGTCGTACAGCACCGCGCTCTGACCCGGCGTGACCGCCCATTGCGGCTGCGCAAAGTCGAGGCGGAACTGGCCGGGTGCCGGGTGATCCGGCGTGAAGGCGCAAGCGGCATCGGTTTGGCGATAGCGGGTCTTGGCGGCGAAGTCTCCGGCAGCGGGCGCGTCGGCCGTCCAACTGAGGTCATCGGCAACCAGGCTGTGGCTCAGCAACCAGGGGTGTTGGTGGCCTTGCACCGCGTACAGCGTGTTGCTCGTCATGTCTTTTCGGGCCACGAACCAGGGCGCGTGGTCGCCCGTGCCGCGCGCTGCGCCTTTTTCCTTGACGCCGCCAATGCCCAGGCCCTGGCGCTGGCCGAGGGTGTAGAAGGACAGGCCCACATGCTCACCGATCTTGCGGCCGCGCGCATCCTTGATGGGCCCGGGCTGATGGGCCAGAAAGCGGTTCAGGAACTCCCGGAACGGGCGCTCGCCGATGAAGCAGATGCCGGTCGAATCCTTCTTCTTGGCATTCGGCAGCTTGATCTCCTCGGCAATGCGGCGCACCTCGGTCTTGTGCAGCTCCCCGACCGGGAACAGCGTCTTGGCCAACTGCGCCTGATTCAAGCGGTGCAGGAAATAGCTCTGATCCTTGCTGTTGTCCACGCCCTTCAATAATTCCGTGCGATCGTTGATCTGGCGGACCCGCGCGTAATGTCCGGTAGCGATCTTGTCCGCACCGAGCCGCATCGCATGGTCTAGAAACGCTTTGAACTTGATCTCGGCGTTGCACAAAATGTCGGGGTTGGGCGTGCGGCCGGCTTCGTACTCGCGCAGGAAGGACGCGAAAACGCGGTCCTTGTAGTCGGCGGCGAAGTTGACATGCTCGATCTCGATGCCGATCACATCGGCCACCGCTGCGGCGTCGACGAAGTCGATGTTGGACGAGCAAAACTCGTTGTCGTCATCGCCTTCCCAGTTCTTCATGAAGATGCCGATCACTTCATGGCCCTGCTGTTTGAGCAGATAGGCGGTGACGGCCGAGTCGACGCCACCGGACAGGCCGACGACGATGCGTTGCTTTGGATTCATGCCGCAATTGTCCCGCAAGCGTTGTCGAAGGCTAAATCGGTTAGTCTGATCCACCTCAGCTGTGCCCTGCACTTGCCCTCCCCCACCATGTTCGGCCTCCAAGACTTGACGCTTTTCATCCTCTCCGGCTTGCTGCTCAATATGGCACCGGGACCGGATTCGGTGCTGATCATGACGCGCAGCGCCACCCAGGGCTGGCGTGCCGGTTCGGCGGCCGCGCTGGGCATCGCGGCCGGCACTTGCGTGCATGTGCTGGCGGCTGCGCTGGGTTTGTCGGCCCTTCTGGCCACCTCGGCCTGGGCCTTCACGCTGATCAAATACTTGGGCGCGGCTTACCTGATTTACCTCGGGCTGACGCTGCTGCTGCAGCGCCGGGCCCAGCCCCAAACAGCAACAACAGCAACGACAGCAACAGCCAACGGCAATCAGAGCCCCACGCCGCTGAGCCGCCGCAAGATTTTTACCCAAGGCTTTTTGAGCAATGCGCTGAACCCCAAGGTGGCGCTGTTCTTCCTCGCTTTTGTGCCGCAATTCATTGCGCCGGACGCGCCGAACAAGGCCCTGGCCTTTGTCGTGCTGGGCGTCATCTTCAACATCAACAGCCTGTTGTGGTGCCACGTGCTGGCCCTGTTCACCGCCCTGGCCAGCCGGCGCTTGCGGCTCAGTGCACGGCTGGCGAGTGGGCTGAACCGGGGCATCGGCGCGCTGTTCCTGGCCTTCGGCGTCAAGCTTGCCTTGGCCCGGGTC
>JBIIVZ010000451.1:0-2922 GCA_044339175.1 Roseateles sp. | reverse complement strand
GCGAGCCAGAGCTCCCAGGCCAAGCAGAGCAAGAACAAGGCGATCAGCGCACCCAGCGCCAAGTTGCGCGACAGGTGTTCGCGTGCGCTGGCCTGGCTGCGCAAGGGCAGTGCGGTGGCGTCCGGAGTGGGGCGCGTTGCAGAGCTGGAAAGCGTGTCGGGCAAGGTGACAGCAGGCTGGCCAGGGCGCGCTGAAGTCGCGGCGGGCGGCGGGGTGGGAGATGACATGCTGGCATCATAGCCAGCATGCGTACCCCCTCTTCTGCCCGAGCCGAACTCGGCTTCGTCTCCCAGCAGTTTTTCACTGCCCTGCGCAATTGGCCGTGGCGGCGAACCGTTTTGAGTTTGCGCAGCCGTTTTCGCGAGGGCCACCTCGGGCTCACCGCCGGCAGCCTGACCTTCACCACGCTGATCTCGCTGGTGCCCTTGTTGACGGTGATGCTGGCGCTGTTCACCGCCTTCCCGATCTTTTCGTCGTTCCAGGGCGCATTGGAAAAATACTTTCTCAAAAGCCTGATTCCCGACAATATCGCCCGCCCGGTGCTGGGCGCGCTGACCGAATTTGCGGCCAAGGCCAACAAGTTGGGCTCGGTCGGCCTGGTGCTGCTGGGGTTCACCGCTTTGGCGCTGATGCTGACCATCGACCGCACCTTGAACTCGATCTGGCGGGTCCAGCGGCCGCGCCCGATTGCGCAGCGCGTGCTCGTTTATTGGGCCGCCTTGACGCTTGGCCCGTTGCTGCTGGGCGGCAGCCTGACGCTGACCAGCCTGGCCATTTCGGCCGGCCAGGGCTTGGTCAGCAACATGCCGCAGCCGCTGGCCTTTTTGTTCGGCTCGGTGGAGTTCGTGGTGCTGGCGGCGGCGTTTGCCGGCCTGTTCCACTTTGTGCCCAACACCGATGTGCGCTGGCGCCATGCCTGGCTCGGCGGGATGTTCGTAGCGCTGGGCATCACCGCTGCAAAAACCGGGCTGGCTTGGTATATGAAGCAGGTGCCGACCTTCTCCACGCTGTACGGCGCTTTTGCGACCGTGCCGATTTTTCTGATCTGGCTTTACCTGGGTTGGGTCATCGTCTTGCTGGGTGCCTTGTTGGCGGCGAATGCGCCCAGCTTGGGCAGCGGCATGTTGCGACGGCCCGAAGTGCCCGGCTTGAGTCTGGAGTTGGCGCTTGACGTGCTGCGCGAGTTGCAGGTCAGCCAGCAGCTCGGTGAGGGCGGCTTGAGCAGCTTGGCGCTGGCCGCCCGGCTGCGGGTGGACCCGCTGCAACTGGAGCCGGTCACCGACCAGTTGGCCGACCTCAACTGGCTGGGTCGCCTCGAAGAAGCCGGTGCTCAGCGGCTCGTGCTGTTGTGCGTGCCGGAGCAAACCCCGGCCCACCCGCTGCTGCAATCGTTGTTGGCGGTGCGCAGTACTGGGCTGGCCCCGCTGTGGCAGCGCAGCCAGTGGGAGCGCTTGTCGCTGGCCGATTTGCTACGGATCTGACTACGGGTGTAGCACCACCAGCAAGGCCACGGCCACTTGACTGGGGCTGCCGTCCGCCGCAGCCAGATGCCGAATGGCATGTGGGCCGTCTGCCGCATAGCGGGCTGTTTCACCGGCCACCAAGCGCTGGCTGGTGCCGGCGGCGCTGACTTCCAAGCTGCCGCTGAGCACGCTCAGGTGTTCGCGCGAACCGGGTTCATGCGCTGCCGATTCCAGCGCACCACCGGGTTGAATCGTCAGCTGATACCACTCGAACTGGCCAGCCAGATCGATCGGGCCGAGGATGCGCAATTGGCACAGCCCGTCCGGGCTGCTCATGCTGGGTGTGGAGTGGGCGGCCACGGTTTCTATCACCGGCGCGCTGCTGCGCTCGCCCCCCAGAAGCTCGGCCAATTCGACCCGCAACGCATTCGCCAATCGCCACACCACCGCCACCGTCGGGTTGGCTAAGTTACGCTCAATCTGCGACAACATCGATTTTGAAACGCCGGCGCGTCGCGACAACTCGTCAAGCGACAAGCCTTGGCCCTGCCGCAGCGCCTGCAAAGTGGCACCGACCTTGGGGGGCTCGTGGATTGAAAGTGCTGCTGCGGTTGCTGCCATGGTTCTTGACCTTGAAAAATAAATCTTGGATACTGCATTTTCGTTCGATATATCGAACAAAATAGCTTTCATTGTATTTCCACAGAATTGTGCACCAGGAGCCCGGCCATGAGTTCAGCCCAAGATTTTTATGCGCATCTGACCCAAGAGCTGCAAGCGATTCGCGCTGCCGGTCTGTACAAGAGCGAACGCATCATCAGCGGCCCGCAAAGCGCCTTGGTGCGTCTGGCAGATGGGCGCGAGGTGCTCAATTTATGTGCCAACAACTATCTGGGCCTGTCCTCGCACCCGGCCGTGGTCGAGGCCGCGCATGAAGCCTTGCGCACCCACGGCTTCGGCCTCTCCTCGGTGCGCTTCATCTGTGGCACGCAAGATCTGCACAAAACGCTGGAGCAGCGCCTGAGCCGCTTCCTCGGCACCGAGGACACCATTCTTTACGCCGCCGCCTTCGACGCCAACGGCGGTCTGTTCGAGCCGCTGCTGGGTGAGCAGGACGCCGTCATCAGCGACGAGCTGAACCACGCCTCCATCATCGACGGCATCCGCCTGTGCAAGGCCAGCCGCTACCGCTACAAGCACAACGACATGGCCGACCTGGTGCGCTGCCTGGAAGAAGCCAAGGCGGCCGGTGCCCGCTTCACCCTGGTCTTTACCGACGGCGTGTTTTCGATGGACGGCACCATTGCCAAGCTGGATGAAATCCGTGCGATCACCGATCGCTACGGCGCTTTGCTCGGCATCGACGAATGCCATGCCAGCGGCTTTCTGGGCAAGACCGGCCGCGGCACGCACGAATATCGCAACGTGTTCGGGCAGATCGACCTCATCACCGGCACGC
>JBIIVZ010000049.1:0-10310 GCA_044339175.1 Roseateles sp. | reverse complement strand
GCTCAGGCTGCGGCCAGTTGTGCCTTCAAGGCCCGACCCTCGGCGCGCTTGGCGCGAGTGGCGGCGCGTTGATACACCTCTTCAGCTTGCTCGCGCAACTCGATCGCCTTGGCCAGCGCCGCTTGGTACTTTTCCACCGTGTAAGTGTTTTCAGTTCCGATGTAGACGCTGCGACCCCGCGGTGACGCACCAAAGGTCGGCAATGACACGGCAAAGCTGCAATCGCGCACCCGGCTGGTCGCGCGCTGACGCACGATCGGACCGGAAATACCCACCGGCAGACCGCTGGTCTTGTTGCCGCTGGGCTTGCGTTGCAAGCGTGACGGTGCGGGCAACTTGGCGATTCGACTCAGCAAGGCTTTGGTGGCGGCTGCCAGCGCGGCTGCAGCTCCACTGCCATCTTGCGAATGGTCAGAAAAAAGCTTGGTACCGCCATAGCGCACCTGCCAGCCATGCGTTGACTGGTGGTCAATTCGTTGTATGCACTGCGGCACAGAAAACTGCTCACCGCTAAAAATGACAATATCTCTAGTTTTCATGACATTCCTAAAAAGTCTGTTGAAGACCTCCCCTGTTTTTCAGATTCTAGGGGTACTCCCAAGGGCTGTTGTACCCAGAAACCGGTACGTATAGCCTCATTTGAGGGGTAAATAATTCCATTACGCGTAACTTTGCGCCGCACCGGCTGAAAACCGAGTGCCGCGACCAGAGCATTTGCGGTGCCGCAGCGGTGCCGGTGGCGGCCAGCCATTGACGCTGCATATGCCGCCGGGTGTGGCCGTGACGAGCCAAGCGGCGCGGCTGCAATTCACTGCGCTGCACGCGCCGATCAGCGTAGAGCAAATGCGCCAGCGGCCGATTGCCCAAGCCCCGCAGCGCGCGCCAGGGGCCGGACAAAGCCTGCTGATGCAGGGCGGAACGAGCCCAGACCAGGGGCTGGCCGTCAACCCGCAAGATCACTTCGCGGATCGTCGTGCAACCACGACGAGGCAAGCCCAGAGCGAGCCGCTCCTGTTGGCGTAACGGCGCGGTGCGCTGGCTCAGCACTTCCACCTCGAAGCGCTCACCCAGCAAGGCCAGCCGTCGGCTCAGCGAACCGGGTGCGCGCAGCCAAGCACGCAGGCTGTCACGACTGGCTATACCCACAGCTCAGATCGACATGCATAAATGCCGGCCGAAATCAAGCACCAAACTCGTCGCCCAGTTCAGCCGCACGAATGTGTGCCATTTTGACCGCCCGCTGCACGGCAGCCCCGACGTCGTCGGCCTGCAAGCTGCTGATGGCAGCAAAAGTAGTACCGCCTTTGGAGGTCACGCGCTCGCGCAGCACGGTGATCGATTCACTCGCTTGTAAGCCCAGTGCCGCCGCGCCGCCGCAGGTGGCCAGCGCCAGCTGCCGACCCTGCGCTTCGGTCAGGCCCATCTCGACCGCCGCCGTGATCATGGCCTCGACGACGTAGAAGAAGTAAGCCGGGCCGGAACCGGACAAGGCGGTCACCGCGTCCAGATCGACCTCAGCCGCCACCCACAAGGTGCTGCCGGTCGGTGCCAGCACCGCTTCGATCAACGCCTTGTCCGCGGCCGACACTGCCGGGCGGGCAAACAAGCCGGCAATGCCCTGCCCGATCAAGGCCGGCGTGTTGGGCATCGCCCGCACCACCCGCTCACTGCCGGTCAAGCGGGCGATGCTGTCGCTGCGGATACCAGCCATCACCGACAACTGCAAGGTTTGGCCGACGTGGCTGGCGCAGGGCGCTGCGGCTGAGGTAAAAAACTGTGGCTTGACGGCCCAGATCACCAGCTCGGCAGCGGCCAAGCTGGCCTCGGCCTGCGCCAGCACCTGCACACCGAACTCGGCCCGCAGCCGCTCGCGCGTCGCCTCGAACGGCTCGACCACTTGAATCGATGCGGGAGCGCGGCCGGCCCGGATCAGCCCGCCGATGATGGCGCTGGCCATATTGCCGCCACCAATGAACGCAATGGGTGAACTCACTTGGCTGGTGCCGTCGGCATGGCAGCCGCTGGTGCCAGGGCGCTGGGGTATTTGGCAAAGGCGGCCGCGACTGCTTTATCGATAGCCGTTTGCAGGTTGTCCAGCGCCTGCTGAGTCACCGCCTCGGTCACCACGCCTTCCCAGACCATTTGCTTGGAGCTGGCGTCGATCAGGTCGATGTTCAGCGCCCCTTCCTGGAAGGGCGTGGCGACCAACTCGCCGCGATACATCGGCCAGGTCGAATACATGCCGGCGCGATAGTTGTAATAACCACGACCCACGCCAAAACCGAGCATCGGCGCGGGCAGTGACGAGACCCGCAGTTTTTCGTTCAGCGCTGCATTGAAGTTGACCAGCAGTTGCGGCGCGCTCTCGCTCAGGCGCAAACCGCGCGCTTCCAGCTCGCGCTGGGTGGCAGCCTTCAGGTGGCCGGACACAATCGTCTGGTAGCCGTTGCGGTCGGTGCCCAGCGGGTTGGCAAAGCCGAAGGTCTTGTACTGGCTGAAGTCGGCCTTCTGGTCGATCTCCACTTGCACCGCCGGACCGGTCGCGCAAGCGCCCAGCAGCAGCGTGGCGGCCAACACCAGCCCGAGCGGGGCGAGTTTTCTAGTGATTGATTGAACTTGCATGATGTTCAGGTCTCCAGCGACATTTCAACGAACTTGACGGTAGCAGTTCCGTAACCAACGCAAAACAGCAGTCGATTTTACTTGACCCCCTTGCGCGGTCGCGCCGGTGCTTCGTCAATGCGCCCAACTGTTTCACCCGAACTCTCGCCGACCCAGGCCTGCAGCAAGGTGTAGGCCACCGCCAGCACCACCGGACCGACAAAGATACCAATCAAGCCAAACGCTAGCAGGCCGCCAATGACGCCGGAGAAGATCAGCAGCAAGGGCAGGTCGGCACCCATACGGATCAGCATTGGCCGCAAGAAGTTGTCCAGCGTCCCCACCACCAAGCTCAGCGCCAGCAAAAAGCTCGCCCAGCCGCTATTGCCGCTCCAGTAAAGCCACGCCACGGCGGGCACCAGCACCAGGATTGGCCCCAGTTGCGCCAGGCACAGCACGAACATCAGCACCGTCAGCAGGCCGGCATAAGGCACGCCGGCAAGACCTAAACCAACACCACCCAGCACCGACTGCACCAGCGCCGTGACCCCGACTCCCAACGCCACGCCGCGAATCGCCTGCCCGACCAACACCACGGTGGCCTCGCCTTGCCGGCCACCCAAGCGACGGCCAAAGCGCAGCAGGCCGGCCGCCGCCGTCTCGCCCCGCGCATACATCAGCGCGGCCAGCGCCACCACCAGCAAAGCCTGCGCTACCAAATAGCCGATGTTGCCGACTTCGGCCACCAACCAGCGCACCGACCGCCCGGCAAACGGCTGGAGCTTGACCCACACGCCCTGCGCACCGGCCGCCACCGCTTCGTCCCGGAAAGCTTGGATCTTGGTGCCGACAAACGGCAGCGACGTCAGCCACTCGGGCGGCGTCAGCATTTGCAGGCTGGCCAGTTGTTTGACGGCCAGCGCGATCTCGTCAGCCTTGTCCACCAGCGTGACGACGGCCAGCGTGACCGGCAGCACGAACAGCAGCAACAGGCCGAGCGTCATCACCAGCACCGCCGGCAAGCGCCGCTGCCACAGCCGCGCCTGCAACTTGCGCAGCAAGGGCCAAGTGGCCACGACGATGGTGGTGGCCCAGATGGCCGGGCCGATGAAGGGCCGCAAGACCCAGAACGCCGCCAAGATCAAGCCAGCCATGAACAGCACACCGAGCGTCGTACGGGCAAGGTCAGGCCGGAGTTCGTTCATCGGTGGCGCTCACAGTGATGGGGTCGCCGGATTATCAGCGTGAGCCCTGCGGCCTGTTGATCCGGCAGTTGTAGGGCGGGTCGCGGGCCAATACTGTTCGGATAGAGCCCGTTCGCCCTGAGCTTGTCGAAGGGTTGTCGGAAGCGGGGGGAGTCCTTCGACAGGCTCAGGACGAACGGTTTTTGGATAAGCGAACAGTATTGGGTCGCGACCCGCGTGTGGCCGAGCGTGGGACCCGTGTTGCACCAAGCCCGTTCCTGTTGGCACCTCGCTGCCCCGCCGAAATCGCTCGCGGGTCTCGACCCGCCCTACGTCGTTGCCGAAATCCCCGTGGCTCGACCCGCCCGACGTCGTTGACCCCACCGACCCGCACACGCTCTCAATGCATGCTGGCCAGTAATGCTGCGTTACCCCCGGCTGCTGCGGTGTTGATCGTCAGCGTCTGCTCGGCGCTGAAGCGGTATTGCTGGTGGTCGCAAGCCAATTCCTCGGCCGTGATCAGCGGGCGGATCGGGCCGTTGCCGGCGGCCATTTGTTGCGCTAACTGCCGCTCAAAGAGCGCATCGGACCCGGCCAGGCAAGCCCCGGCCACGCGCGCATCGGCCAGCAAGGCGCTCAAAGTGGCCGCGCCGCCGGGCAGCAAGAGCAGCGCCGCGTCCGGCAGACCGGCGGCGCGCAAACGCTGCTGCAAGCGTTCGGCATGCAGGGCTGCTGCGCCGTCCACCACCAGCGCCAGGCTGTTGCCGGCCACCAGCGCCGCGCAAATAGCCAGCGCCAGCGGTTCCGCCGCTGCCGCGCCGGCCAGGCAAGCCAGCACGCCACGGCCGTGCAGGCGCAGCTCGTTGCTTTCGCCGGTCGGGCCGGGCAGCAGCTGATCGGCCAGCCGCTGCTCGGCACGCAACAGCCGCTGCTCCAGACGGGCCGCACCGACCTGGCCGTCAAAAGCGCGGCGCAGCACGGCGACTCGCTCGGCCAGCGGCTGCTGATGCCAGGCCGCATGGCCCGTCGTCAGGGTCGCCAGCGCTGCGGTCAGCTCACTGGCCGCAGCGGCCTCGGCCGGTGGCGGCGCAAGCTCAGGCGCGTGCGGCAACTCGGACAGCAGCGGTGCCAAAACAGGCGCTGCCGGCACGACGCAAAAGCGATACAGATAGTTCGGCCCGCCCGCTTTCGGCCCGGTGCCCGACATGCCTTCGCCACCAAACGGCTGCACGCCGACGACCGCGCCGATGACGTTGCGATTGACGTACACATTACCGACGCGGGCCATGGCCGCCAGCCGCAGCGCCCGGCTGTCGATGCGGGTCTGCAGTCCCAGCGTCAGACCGTAGCCCAGCGCGTTGATCTGCTCCATCACCGCGTCCACATCACCGGCCCAGCGCAGCACATGCAGGACCGGACCAAAAATCTCTTGCTGCAAATCGCCGATGCGCGCGATCTCGAAGGCCACCGGCCGCACCAAGCGGGGCAGTGAGTCATGCACCGGTGCCTCGGCAATCAACCGGGCTTCGCGCTTCAAGCGGGCGATCTCTTGCGTGACGTTCTGGAACGCCTCATCGTCGATCAGCGGTCCCACATCGGTGGCCAGATCGGCCGCCTGGCCGACCCACAGCTGCTGCAACGCGCCACTCAACATCTCGATCACGCCGTCGGCAATGCTTTCATGCACGCACAGCAAGCGCAGGGCCGAACAGCGCTGGCCGGCCGAGCGGAAGGCCGATTGCACGACGGCATCGATGACCTGCTCGGGCAGGGCGGTGGAATCGACCAGCATCGCGTTGAGGCCGCCGGTTTCGGCAATCAACGGCAACAAGCCGCTGGGCTGGCCATCCACGGCGGGCGCACTCAGCTTGTCGGCAAGGCTGCGGTTGATGAGCTGCGCCACGGCGGTGGAGCCGGTGAAGCAGACGCCGGCCGTCTGGGCCGCCGCCACCAGGCCGGCACCGACGGTTTCGCCCGGGCCGTGCAGCAGCCGCAGGGCGTCGCGCGGCACGCCGGCGTCATAGAGCAATGCGACGAACTGCTGGGCCACAAACGGGGTCTGTTCGGCCGGCTTGGCCGCCACCGTGTTGCCGGTCACCAGGGCCGCCGCCACCTGACCGGCAAAAATCGCCAGCGGAAAGTTCCACGGGCTGATGCAGACGAACACGCCTCGACCCTGCAGCGCGGCCGGATTGAAAACCGCCTGATCCGCAAAAACATCGAACTCCGCCTGATCCGCGTAGTAACGCAAAAAGTCCACCGCCTCGCGCACCTCGGCCACGCAATCGGCTTGCGTCTTGAACGCTTCCTTGACCAAGACGGCGCAAAACTCGGGCAAGCGCGCATCCAGGGCGTCGGCGGCGCGGCGCAGCACGGCCGCACGGCTGGCGCTCGGCGTGGAGTTCCAGCCGCTGAAACCGGCCGCCAAGGCCTGCATCGCGGCCGCCACATCGGCCGGCGTCGCCTCGGCCACCGGCAGCACCTGACACTGGGCCAGCGCTTGCGCCAGCGGCTGGCGTTGCGCCAGATCGGTCAGGTCGGCACCGGTCGAGTTGGCGCGACCCTGGCCTTGCGCGTCCAGATAGAGCTGGCCGGGCAGGCGCAGTGCGCTGTCGGCTTGCAACTGTTCCAGCGGCGAGCCGAGCAGCTCGGGCACTTGCACGCTGACGTCCGCCAGTTGGTGAACAAAGGACGAATTGGCACCGTTTTCCAGCAAACGCCGCACCAGATAGGCCAGCAGATCGCGGTGCTCGCCGACCGGGGCATAAATGCGGCAGGGGATATTGCCGTCCTTCAGCACCTCGCGGTAGACGCCCTCGCCCATGCCGTGCAGGCGCTGCAACTCGAACTTGGCTCCGCTGTTGCTGGCCATTTGCACGATGGCCGCGATGGTGCCGGCGTTGTGGCTGGCGAACTGCGGGTAGATCACGTCGGCATGTTCGATCAAGGCCTGCGCGCAAGCCAGATAGGACACATCGGTGTGCTGCTTGTGGGTGAACACCGGGTAGGCGGCCAAGCCCAGCTCTTGAGCGCGCTTGATTTCGCCGTCCCAATAAGCGCCCTTGACCAAGCGCACCATCAAGCGCAGGCCATGCTGGTGCGCAATGGCCGCCACCGCGTGAATCACCGGCAGCGCGCGGGTCTGGTAGGCCTGCACGGCCAGGCCAAAGCCCTGCCACTGCGGGAAGTGCGTGGCGATGCGGGCGGCCAGCGTGTCCAGCACGTCGAGCGACAACTCCAACCGGTCGACCTCCTCGGCGTCGATGGTCAGGTTGATATTGGCCTGCGCGGCCAGGGTGATCAGCTCCCAGACGCGCGGCAAGGCCTCGACAAAGACGCGCTCGCGCTGCAGCACTTCGTAGCGCGAGAACAGCGCGCTGAGCTTGATGGAAATGCCGTCGGCCACCTCGGGCGAAGCCGCCTTGGCCCCGTTGGCGCTGGCGATGGCCTTGATCGCACCGACATAAGCGGCGTGATAGCGCAGCGCGTCCGCCTCGGTGCGGGCCCCTTCGCCCAGCATGTCGTAGGAGAAGCGCAGCATCTGCTGCTCCTTGCGCGCGGCGGCCGCCTCGCCCAGCGCCTCCTGAATGTTGCGGCCCAGCACGAACTGCCGGCCCAGCAACTGGATCGCCCGCACGGTGGCCCCGACCACGGTTTGCGCGCCCAGCCGGGTCATCAAGCCGCCCTGGCCTTCGGCGCTGGGCAGGAACTTCTTGGACAGCGAAATGGCCGAGGCCGACAGCGCGGCGAACAGCTTGTGCGGGCCGTCCGATGCGCCGTCAAACTGGCCCCGGCCGAGCTGGTCGGCGGTCAGGGCGATGGCGGTGGGCGCATCGGGCACGCGCAGCAGCGCTTCGGCCAGCCGCATCAGCGCCAAGCCCTCGGCGCTGCTGATCGGGTATTCGCGCAGCAGCGATTCCATCGCCCAGAACGGTGCCGGATTGCTGCGCACCTGCTCGACCCAAGGGGCGGCCAGGGCGATGACGGCCGGCCAATCAAGCCTGCTGCCCAAGCCTTGCGCCAGGGTGTTGACCACGGCCATCTCCTCGCGGTAGGGGTCGGGCAGGCGGGCAGCTTCGGGCGGCAGGGCAAAAGCGGTCATGGAATTCTCCGGGCGGGCGGCAATCTAGGAGACGGCAGCCTCCCAGTGAAGATCAGAACTTTAATGGGGGTACGCCTGAATTACATTCAGATCATTCAGGCCCGCCTAGTGAAAAATCCCGTATGAGCAGCGAAACAGAGCTGGATAAAACCGATGCCCGTATCTTGCGCGTGCTGCAGAGCGACGGCCGCATCTCGAACCTGAAGCTGGCCGAGGCGGTGCACTTGTCGCCCACCGCCGTGCTGGAGCGCGTCAAGCGGCTGACCCGCGACGGCTACATCCTCGGCTACGAGGCGCGGCTGAACCCGGCCAAGCTGGGTGCGGCGATGCTGGTCTTCATTGAAATCCTGCTCGACCGCACGGTGCAAGACGTGATGGACAACTTCAAGGCGGCGGTGCAAGCGCGGCCGGAAATCCTCGAATGCCATCTGGTCGCCGGCGGTTTCGACTATCTGCTGAAAATCCGCGTGTCCGACATGGGGGCTTACCGCGAGTTCATCGGCAGCGTCATCTGGACCCTGCCCGGCGTACGCGAAACCCGCACCTATGCGGTGATGGAGGAAGTGAAAAACACGACGGCGCTGGCGTTTTAGGAGTCATGAGAAACAAAACTTTTCGTATTGCGAAACGCTTCCGGGGCTGCGGCCATCGGATGCGTCCTGCCACTCATGCCAGGGCCAGCGGCCCTGGCGCTCGCTAGGCACAAACAGTCCACGGGACTGTTTGAGTCCGGGCTCTCTCCATCCGCTTCGCTCCCCTTGACTTCGCCGCAGGGCACACCCAATGGCCTTGCTGAACGAGCACCTGCGTCCGCCTCGATAAAGAAACGCAGAGCCGAAGGATTAGCGCGGTAGGGCGTTTTGCGGAGGTCAAGGAGGAAGCCGCAGCCCTAGGCTGCGCTGGCGGGAGCAAGCCCGGACACAAACAGTCCATACGGAGTGTTTGTGCCTGGCGAGCGCCAAGGCCTCTGGCCTTGGCACGAAGCAAAATGTCCCGCCGCGCTGATACCGCGAGCACATCGTTTCTCCGCGAACGCCGGGCACCGCCAGGAGCCTGAATTGCTCTCAACTTCGACACAAATTCAACCAGACCCTTTCCACCACTCTATTGGCCATCCAAACGCTATGACCCCTACTGGACTGATACGCCCCGCATGTTTGAATCCGCGACAGACCGCAAGAGGTGTACTTAGACCTGCGATTCCAGCCGATCTAGACGCCATTTACGCGCTGGGGCAGGACGTCTGGGGCGAAGGTATGGAGTCCACCGAATACCGAAACCTTTGCCATCACTCCATCAAATACTTGACTGGCCAGTGGTACGTGCTGGTGCTGGTGGATGGTGATCTCGTCAGTGCCGTTATTACCTACGAACTGCCTCTTCAGGCTGGCAAGACCACCCTCGGCATAGGCTCGGTTGCCACGACCTCCGGCCAACGCAACCGTGGCCTCGCGGGCGAAGCACTAGACACGCTCTTGAGCGGCTACACAGAGCAATTCGAAATCGAGCAATTTGTCCTGTTTTCTGACGGACACCAGCACCTATATGAATCCAAGGGCTTTGTCCCCTTGCCTCCAAGCCTGCAGGCTTACGAGCATTCGGTTTGTATGTTGCGGGCCTCAGCCTCAAGTCGAGCGCAAATCCTACAAAGCATGCAGACACACCCGGTTCGCCACTTTTAATCCACGCTGAGGAAGAGAACACTCGATTTTTTTGACTTCAGCGCCGTGCATGGCCGCACCCCAGTGGAAGTTGGAGAAGTTGTCCACTCGTTGCTGATGAGCTTCAAACCTGTGGCTAAATAAATTAGTGCCGGAACATGGGGCCAACGTCGGGCTTTACGCTCTTCTTGACTTGCTCCTGCGTACGGAAGGTTTCGCACAAGGTGCCGCTAGCTAGCGCGGTTTTTACCGCCCCCCCCCACTTGGGGGTGTTCGGCTGAGGAAGGCTGGTGCCCATCCCCCGACACCCCCCGCGCACCCACCGTCGGTGTGATGGGAATACAGGGCCTGGTCGCCGAATACTTGAATCACGGTTCAGCCAGCCACCCGGAGTTCAAAATGCACAGCCAGATCCAAGCTCAAGTTCAAGTCAGCGCCTCAGCCCTATCGGCCCAGACCTCCAACCCGATCGCCATCGGCTCGGACGCCGGCGAACCTGAGCGCTGCTGCGGCTGGTTCGACTCCAGCTACGAGCTGAGTCAGGGGGCCGAGGTCACCGAGGAGCTGGATGCCAGCGTGTTGCAGCTGTGGGTTTGGGCAACGGGCGCTGCGGCGACTCTTCATTGAACAGCCTGGACGGCTGTTCAGGTGGTGAGCTCGGCGGGCGGTGCAAATCATGGCGCTGATAAGCCAGCACCCGGCCGGACAACTGCAATGACAACTGCGTCACCCAATCATGGCTGCGCGAGGCTGGCGCATTCA
>JBIIVZ010000449.1:0-2928 GCA_044339175.1 Roseateles sp. | reverse complement strand
CGGCGTGGTGGCGCTGAAGGTGACGGGCAAGCCGGAGGTCGAGGTCGCCGTCAAGGCCGGTGCGGCCACCCCGATGACCTGATCGGCCAGCGCTGCAAAGCTGATGGTTTGCGGCGTCGGGGCCACGGCGAACGATTGCACCACCACGGCCGCAGCCGAGTAATTCGCGTCGCCCGTCTGGCTGGCCGTCAGCGTGCAAGTGCCCGCCGTCAGCAAGGTCAGCGTGTTACCGCTGAGCGAGCAGACCGCCGGAGTGCTCGACGCGATCGACACCGCCAGCCCTGAGCTGGACGAGGCGCTGAGCGTCAGCGGCGCGGCCCCCAGCACCTGACCCGCCGGCCCGGCAAAGCTGATGGTTTGGCTGCCCGGCAGCACGCTGAAGCTGCGTGTGACCGGCGCGGCGGCCGAATAACTCGTGTTGCCCGCCTGGCTGGCGGTGATGCCGCAGGTGCCCGCCGTCAGCAGCGTCACGCTGCTGCCACTGACGCTGCAGACCGAGGCTGTGACCGAGGTAAAACTGATCGCCAGACCCGATGACGCGCTGGCGTTCAAGACCGGCGCTGGCGTGCTCAAGGTCTGCGTGGCCAGCACGGCAAAGCTGATGGTTTGAGCGTTCAACACTCCGGGCGTCGTCACCGCGAAGCTGCTTGTGACCGCCGTGGCGGGCAAATAAGTGCCATTGCCCGCCTGGTTGGCCGTGATCGTGCACGTGCCCGCTGCGCGCAGGGTCACGGTGTTGCCGCTGACCGTGCAGACCGACGCGGTGCTGCTGCTGTAGCTGAGGCTCAGCCCGGAGCTGGCGCTGCCGTTCAACGCGACCGTGCCGGTGGCCAGGGTCACGCTGGCGGGGGCGGTAAAGCTGATGGTCTGGGCGATCGTCGCGTTGGCGGCTTGGGCGGCCGTCACCGCAGCGCCGGCGTCCAGCATGCCGGCACCGCAGGTGCTGGTGGTGCAGTAGCACTCGTCCTGCACGACCGTGCTGCTGGGGGCCACGCATTGCGGGATGGCGGCGCTGCCACCGGTCGTCGCGAACGGCCGAGCGGTCTTTTTCAGCATCGCCGTCACCTCGGCGGAGGTCATCGACGGCCGCACCGACAGCATCAGCGCCACCGTGCCGGCCGCAATCGGGGTCGAAAAGCTGGTGCCCACCGACGCGCTGTTGTTGGTGTAGGCGTTGTCGGCCAGCACCGGCGTGGTGGTGCCGCTGTTGGTGGTGCTGAACATCGGGTAAAGGCAGGCACCGCTGAGGTTGACGCAATTGCCGCCCGGCGCTGCGATGGCCACTTCCGGGCCGACGCTTGAAAACCCGACCTTGCTGCCGACATGGCGCAGGCCGGTCACCGTCACGACGCCGGGGCAATTACCCGGTATGCCGACGGCCTGGCCTTCGCTGTTGCCGGCCGCCACCACGACGGTGGCACCCTTGGCAATGACCTGATTGATGACGCCGCGGTAGAGCGCGCCGGTGCCGGTCGTGCCGCAAGCGCCGGTGCCGCCCAAGCTCAGGTTCAGTACCTTGGCCGGATACGGGTTGGTCGGCAGGCCCGCCACGGCGATGCCGGCGGCCCACAACATGCCGTCCATGATGTCGGAGTCGTAGCCGCCGCATTTGCCCAGCACCCGCACCGGCAGAATTTTTACGCCCCAAGCCACGCCGGCCAACCCGAGGCCGTTGTTGGCGGCAGCGGCGATCAGGCCGGATACCCGCGTGCCGTGCCAGGAGCTGTTGCCGATGTTGGTGGCGTCGCAGCCGCTGCCCAGCGTGCCGCCGTCGATGTCGGCTTGTGAAACATAGTCGCCGGGGTCGGTCGCATCGCTGTTGCGGCCCAGGCCCCCCTTGCCGGAGGTGGCTGCGTTGGAAATCATGTCGTAGCCGCCGATGAATTGCGCGGCCAGGTCCGGGTGATCCTTGCGCACGCCGGTGTCGAGCACGGCGACCACGATGCTGGAATTGCCGGTGGTGATGTCCCAAGCGCTCGGCGCGTTGATGCTGGACACCGCTTCACCCGGCACGCTGCTGGCCGTCTTCAAATACCACTGGCCGACTGCCGGGCCGTTCGGGGCGGCGGTGGCGTAGAACGGGTCGTTGGGTGCCAGCGTGTGGCGGCGGCGCTGGTCCACCACGGCCAGCTCCACCTCGCTGTCCAGCGCCAAGCGCTGCACCAGGGCGGCCGAATTGATGCCGCTGGCGGTGATCACATGGGTGCGGCTGTCCAGGCTCAGGTGGGCCTTCAGCCCCTGCGACAGCCGGGTGTTCAGCCCGGTGCGCAGGCCCAGCGCGGTGGCGCGTGTTTGCGCCACGTCCTGTGCGGTCGCTGCGTCCGCCGTCAGTGCCAAGGCCTTGGCTCGCACGCTGTCGGCCGTCGGCTTGAAGCGCACGATCACGCGGGCGGTTTCTTCCAGCGCCGCAGCTGCATGGGCGGCCGGTGCGGCCAGCGCCGCCAGCAGTGAAAAAACACAAAGGACGGGCAAATACTTCATAAACCGCAAGCTCCAGGGGGCTGTACTCGCAAGGCGAGCGTGGCAGGAGTTTAGGTGGGAGCCCGTGTCAGCGAAGGTCGAAATAGAGAAGAAAAGCCGCCCAGAACAACGGTCGCGGACACAAAGTCCTTCGGCCGGAATGCTGGGCGGCTGGGGCGCCAGGCGGCAGAGCCTGGAGAACTCTCGCCCTTTTGTTTACTTGGCGATGACGCGGACCATTTCGAGCACCTTGTTCGAATAGCCCCACTCGTTGTCGTACCAAGCGACCAGCTTGACGAAGGTGCTGTCCAGCGCGATGCCGGCATCGGCGTCAAAGATGGAGGTGCGGGCATCGCCGCGGAAGTCGGTCGCCACGACCTTTTCCTCGGTGTAGCCGAGCACGCCCTTCAAAGCGCCTTCCGACTGGGCCTTGAACTCGGCGCAGATTTCCTTGTAGGACGCTTCTTT
>JBIIVZ010000048.1:0-10355 GCA_044339175.1 Roseateles sp. | reverse complement strand
GCGCTGCACTACCGCAAGCCCACAAAGCCAACAGCTTCAAAGCGCCCGCACCCCAGCGCGCACCAGCAGCGGCCAAATCAGCAGCGCCGGCTTTCAAGTCAAGTTCAACACCGATGCCAGTGCGGGCGGCGGCACCCTTGCCCACGGCACCGAAAGCGGCCGATAAGCCGGTAGCCCGCCCCGCTCCAGCCCCCAGCACCCAGATCGAGGGCGATTGGGAATCTTTCTGAGAGGCTGAGCCGGATCGCCCCCCCCTGACGTCAGCCACCTGAACATCACACACAACACAGATCCAACGAGGTACACCATGGAAACCACTCGAGAAAACATGCCCGCCATCCGCCAAGAGGCCGGCAACCTGGCATTGAAGGCGCACCGCATGTCCAGCGGTGAGTTCTTGACTTTCCGGCTCGGTGCCGAGGAATACGGTATCGACATCTTGAAAGTGCAGGAAATCCGCTCCTACGAGCCGCCGACCCGCATTGCCAATGCGCCGGAATTCATCAAGGGCGTTGTCAACCTGCGCGGCGTCATCGTGCCCATCGTTGACCTGCGCCTGAAGCTCGGCTGCCCGACGGCCGACTACAACAGCTTCACCGTCGTCATCGTCCTGAACGTGCGCAACCGCGTCGTCGGTGCGGTGGTCGATTCGGTCTCCGATGTGCTGGAGTTGAACCGCGACGCCATCCGCCCCGCTCCGGAACTGAGTTCGGCGGCGGTGGACACCAGCTTCATCACCGGCATCGGCACGGTCAACGACCGCATGCTGATCCTGATGGACATCGAAGCATTGATGAGCAGTGCCGACATGGGGCTGATGGATTCGCTGAACTCCTGAGCCTCTGAATACAAAGTCCGCCCTGCCCATGGCAGGTCGCCCAAAATACGCCGCGACAAGACACCTCGAAAAGAAGGTTGCGTCCAGTGTCCACAGTGTGTCGCCGACGCAGAGGCCCCCGTCGGGCGACTTTTTATTTCAGTTCAGGAATTTGTTGATGGTCACTGCCGTACGTTCGATCGCCCGCCGTGTCTCGATGACCGGCGTTGTTGCTTTGGCCCTGGTGCTGATGTCCGTCAGTGGTGCCGTCAGCTGGATGCTGACTCGCGTCGCGCATGAGCGGGTCGTCAGTTGGTCGGGCGACAAAGCGCAGTCGCTGGTCGACACCATGCTGGCGATGGACGACACCGCCCGCTTGCTGGTCGAGCGCAATTTCGGCTCCTTTCGGCAAGAATTCGGCCCCAGCTTCACCCTTGACGAGGCCACCGGTGATCTGCGCGACTGGGGCCCCAAGCTGAACGGCAACTTCACCCAGGTCGATAAATTTTCCGCAGCTACGGGCGGCGTGGCCACCGTGTTCGTGGCCAAGGGCGCTGACTTCGAGCGCATCACCACCTCGCTGAAAAACACCCAAGGCGAGCGAGTCATAGGCACTTTGCTGGACCGCAAACACCCGGGCTTTGCCACCTTGTCTGCCGGTCAGCCGTTTTCCGGCCGTGCGGTGCTGTTTGGTCGCGCCTACATGACGCGTTACGAGCCCATCAAGAACGATGCCGGCAAGCTGGTCGGCCTGCTCTTCGTCGGCTTCGACCTCAACGCCTTCGAGGTCTCGCTGGACAAGATGGCTGCTACCGCCAAGTTCTTTGAACATGGTGGCATCTATTTGCTCGCCGTGGGCAGTGACCCCACGCTGGCTACATTTGTGTCGCATCCCACCGCCAAGGGCAAGTTGGTGCGCGACGTGGCACCGGGCTTCGAAAAAGTACTGGTCGAGCTGGCGGGCAAAGACTTGGCTGCTGAAGGCAACGGCTATTTGGCCCAAGTGCCCAACGTGCTGGCCACCCCCAACGACGACAACTTTGCCGTGCTGCGCAAGAGCGACAAGACCAACTATTGGGTGGTGGCGCAAATCTCGCGCAGCGAAGCAATGGCCTCCCACTGGGCCACCCTGGTGCCGTTCTGGATCATGCTGATACTGACCACGGTGGGCCTGGGACTGGGCTTGTTCTGGATGATGCGCCAGTGGGTCGCCAAGCCGCTCGGTGCCTTGACCGAGGCCTTGAGTTCGATTGCCCAAGGCGATCTGTCGCAAACGGTCAGCAGCGACCGCCAGGATGAAATCGGCCTGCTGATCCGCCAGACCGAGACGATGCGCCTGCAGCTTGAGAGCACGATAGGCACGGTGCGGGAATCGGTCGATTCCATCGGCACCGCCAGCTCCCAGATCGCCACCGGCAACCAGGACTTGAGCCAGCGCACCGAACAGACCGCCGCCAATCTGCAACTGGCCTCGTCTTCGATGGCTGAGTTGACCAACACCGTCAAACAGACCGCCGACTCGGCGCGCACCGCCAATCAGTTGGTGTCCTCGGCCTCCAGCGCAGCGGCGCGCGGCGGCAACGTGGTCGGTCAGGTGGTCAGCACGATGAACGACATCAACACCAGCTCGCGCCGCATCAGCGACATCATCGGCGTGATCGATGGCATCGCCTTCCAGACCAACATCCTGGCGTTGAACGCAGCGGTGGAAGCGGCCCGCGCCGGCGAGCAAGGGCGCGGCTTTGCGGTCGTCGCCAGTGAAGTCCGCTCGCTGGCCCAGCGCAGCGCGTCGGCCGCCAAGGAGATCAAAACCTTGATCGGTGCCAGCGTCGAGCGGGTCGAGGCCGGTTCACGCCAAGTGCAGGAAGCCGGCCAGTCGATGACCGAAATCGTCAGCAGCGTGCAGCGGGTGCAAGACATCATTGGCGAGATCAGCGCCGCTGCCAGCGAACAAAGTGATGGCATCGCTCAGGTCAACCAGACCGTCAACCAGTTGGACCGCATGACCCAGCAGAACGCCGCCTTGGTGGAAGAATCCGCCGCCGCCGCTGAGAGCTTGAGGGATCAAGCAGAGCGGCTGATTGAATCAGTCAGCGTGTTCAAGGTCAGGTAACTCAGATCACGGGTGAGACGCTCGATCGCCCAATTTCGCGGGCGCTCGACCGCTCATACGGAGGGCGGGTCGAGACCCGCGTAAGGCCACGCCGGGCCCTCAACTTGCGCTTTCCCGCAGCGTCTGCATCACCGGGCGCTGCAGCACGCCGCGCAGGCTCCACCAGCCGGCCAGTTGCGCCAACAGCGCGCCGGCGATGGCGGTGATCAGCGGCACCCACAGGTTGACGGCCCACTCGAAGCCAAACACATAGCGGGCCAGCAGGCCGCCCATCAGCACCGCCACGCTGCCCGCCAAAAAGCCGGCCAGGCCGCCCACACCGAGCAATTCGGCCCGCTGCACCTGCGCCAGCAAGCCGGAGCTGGCACCCAGCGCACGCATCAGCCCGAACTCATGGGTGCGCGCATCACGCGTGCTGCTGACCGAGGCCAGCAACACCACCAAGCCGGTCGCCAGCGTGAAGATGAACAACAACTGCACCGCCTGAATCACCTGATTCAGCACCGCCTGCACCTGGTTCAGTTGCGCCGACACATCGACCACCGTCAGGTTGGGGAAGTCGCGGCCCAGGTCATGATCAAAGCCGCCACCGGGCGGCGCGCGGAAGGCCGCGACATAAGTGCTGGGCAGCTCGGGCATGGCGCTGCGCGGGAACAGCACGAAGAAGTTCACCCGCATCGACGCCCAATCGACCTTGCGCAAGCTGGTGATGCGGGCCTCGACCGGCATGCCGGCCACATCGAAGCGCAGGCTGTCGCCCAGTTTGAGGCCCAGCGTCTTGGCCAGCCCTTCTTCGACGCTCAGGCCCTCGGCGTCGTCCGGCGTCCAAGCCCCAGCCACCAGCTGATTCTGGTCCGGCAGCACTGCCGAATGGCTCAGGTTGAACTCCCGCTCGACCAAGCGCTGCGCGCGCTCATCGGTGAACAGCTCCGGCTTGGCTTCCCGGCCGTTGATGGCCAGCAAGCGGCCGCGAATCATCGGGAACCAGTCGTACGACGCCACACCGGCGCTGGCCATGCGGGCGCGAAAGGCCTCGCCCTGATCGGGCTGGATGTTGATGACGAAGCGATCCGGGGCATTCGCCGGCGTGGCTTGACGCCAGCTGTCGATCAGATCGGTGCGCAACAACACCAGCAGCGCCAGCGCCAGCAAGCCCACCGCCAGCGCCGACACCTGCACCACCGCAAAGCCGGGCCGCGACGCCACTTGGCGCGTCGCCAACAACAGCCAGCGCGGTGCCCGGTTGCCGTTCACCGTCAGCGGCACCAAGCGGCGCAGCAGCAGCACCGCCGCCCAGGACAACAGCGCGAACAGCCCCAAGGCCACTGCAAAACCACCCGCCGCGATCAACCCCAAGGTCACGTCACCGGCCAGCGCCATCAAGATCCCAGCAAAACCCAGCACGCCGGCCGCCAGCACCAACATCGAGCCCGCTTTCAGGCCGCCCAGATCACGCCGGATCACCCGCAGCGCCGGCACGGCCGCCAACTGCAACACCGGCGGCAGACCAAAGCCGAGCAGCAAGCTCAGGCCCAGGCCCAGGCCCAGCAACGCCGGCCACAAGCTCGGGCTGGGCAGGCTGACGTTCAGCAGCCCGGCCAACAAGCCGACGAACACGTAATGCAGACCCAGCCCGACCAGCACGCCCAACACGCTGGCCACCAACCCGGCCGCACCAAACTCCAGGCCGTAAGCCCAGGCAATGCGGCGCTGCGGCTGGCCCAACACGCGCAACATCGCACAGTCATCCAGATGGCGGGCCGCAAAATCGCGCGCCGCCAGCGCCACCGCCACCGCCGCCAGCAGCGACGACAACATCGCCACCAGCTTCAAAAACTTGGTCGCCCGGTCCAGCGTCTGACGCATTTCAGGCCGGCCACTTTCCAACGAATCCAAGCGCACACCGCGCCAAGTGGACTTTTCGATCAAGGCCGCCGCGCGCGCCAGAAACTGCGTCACCGCCTGTTGCCCACCGGGTGCCGCCGCCAGCGCCAAGCGGTAAGTGACGCGGCTGGCCGGCTGCACCAAACCGGTGGCGGCCAGGTCGGCCTCCGCCAACATCAGGCGAGGCGCAAAGTTCATGAAACCGGCACCCCGGTCAGGCTCGGTGGCAATCACACCGGCCACGCGCAGCCGGGATTCCCCCAGCAACACGGGGTCGCCCACCTTCAAAGCCAGCGAATCCAGCACTGCCGCATCCACCCACACCTCGCCCGGAGCGGGTGCCGTGACGGAGCGGCCATCCGCCAACAACAGCTGCCCGCGCAACGGATAAGCAGCCCCCACCGCCTTGACCGCCACCAGCCGGTTGGCCCCGCCCTGCGCCTCGTCGGCACGCGCCATGCTGGGGAAGTTGACGCTGCGCACCTGCGCCAGTCCCAACTCGTCGGCCAGCGCCTGCAACGGTGCCGGCGTGGGCTGATCGCTGATCAGCACCGCGTCGCCGCCCATCAATTTCGCGGCGTCTTGGCGCAAGCCCTGGTCGAGCCGGTCCGACAAAAAGCTCACCGCACAGAGCGCCGCCACCGCCAAACCGACGGCCAGCATCAGCAGCCGCAACTCACCCGCCCGCCAGTCGCGCCACAATTGACGCCAGGCCAAGCGGGCAATGCTGGGCGGTGTGAACCCGCCCTGGGCGGGTTGGGAGGATGAAGGCGCGGCCGGTGTACTCATGGCCTGCACTGTAACGACCCGGGGGAAACGCGCAGTCGCGCGCCTGCTTAAGCCTATTTAATGGTTAGGCCGCGCTGGACCGATCCGCATCGCCAGGCAAGCCTGTACAAAAGCCTTGAATGCCGCATGCAAGCCGGCGCTACGGCGATGCAGCGGGTCCGGCGTCCAATCGACTCATCATGAAAAACACCCACACACCCTTCCCACCGCTGTTCATTTCCCACGGTTCACCGATGACGGCGCTGGAGCCACGCGAGGCCGGTGCCTTCATGCAGACGCTGGGCCGGCAGATCGATGCTCAGTTCGGCCGACCGCGCGCGGTGCTGATGATTTCCGCCCACACGGCGGCACGCCAACCGGTGTTGCTGACCGGCGCGCAGCACCAGGCCATTTACGACTTCGGCGGTTTTGACCCCCAACTGCGTACGCTGCGCTACGACGCCGCCGGTGCACCGGCCTTGGCCGATGAAGTGCAGACGCTGGCCAAATCGGCGGGCATCAGCGTGCAAAGCCTGGACCGGGGCGGACTGGATCACGGGGCCTGGACGCCACTGCGCTTCATTTACCCGCACGCCGATGTGCCGGTGCTGCCGCTCGCCTTTGTGCCCGACCAGAGCCCGGCCGAACAATTCGCCCTGGGAGAAATGCTGGCCCCGCTGGCCGAAGACGGCGTGCTGATCATCGGCAGCGGCAGCATCACCCACAACCTCGGCCTGGTGTTCGGCACCGGCCGCATGGCAGCGGTGGATGCCGCCGAAATCCCGGCCAGTCAGGCCTTCCGCCACTGGATGGTCGAGCGCAGCGCCGCGCGCGACTGGGAAGCCCTGCTGGACTACCGCCGCCAAGCCCCCCACGGCGTTGCCATGCACCCGACCGATGAGCACTTGCTGCCCTGGTTTGTCGCGGCCGGTGCCGGCGGCCGCGCCCAAGCGCCACAGCGCATCCACGCCAGCCTCACCTACGGCTCACTCGGCATGGACACCTACGCCTTCGGCCCACAGGCCGAATCATTGGCAGTTGCATTGGCGAACGCATTGACAACAGCGCAAGCTCAACCGCCCTCATTTGCGCCCCTATAATGCGAGCTTCGCGGGTATAGCTCAATGGTAGAGTTCTTGCTTCCCAAGCAAGCCACGAGGGTTCGATTCCCTCTACCCGCTCCAGATCAGTAAACCACAACGGTTCACAACCAATCAAGCCCCTTAGTAATCAACGACTTAGGGGCTTTTTTCATGCCCGGACGGGTCACGTTGAAGCATTGCAGTGCATTCGTTAGTGGGGGCAAAAGCGACGGTAAAGGGGTAAAGCCATATGCTTGCCTTGTTTTTACCCCCTTCGCCTACCCCTGCTACCCCCTGAAATCGGACATTGCCCCCATGAAAACCGACCCAGAGCCCAGCATTACCCCCGCGTCGGGGGGCAAAGCCAAGACCACATTGACCGAGGCCGAATGCAAGAACATTGCTTGCCCGGCAGACAAGCCGAAGATCAAGCTCGGTGACGACGGCGGGCTGTACTTGGAGGTCACGCCGAACGGCTCGAAGCGCTGGTTCTGGCGTTACCGGCATGACGGCAAGGTGCGCGACCTCTCGCTAGGCCAATACTGCAAGCCGGGCAGCAAGGCCGTGTTGATGACGTTGAAGGCCGCAAGGGCTGCGCGAGATGAGGCGCGCAAAGGCAAGGCGGACGGGGTTGACCCGGCGCAACAGCGCTTGCTCGACAAAGCTGTGGCGCAAATCAACAACGCGACGACCTTCGAGGCGGTGGCGCGAGAGTTCCACGCGGTGAAGGCTGACAGTTGGAGCGACGGCCACGGCATCAAGTGGATCAGGACGAGCGAGCTGCACCTGTTCAGCCAGATCGGGACGCTACCCCTCGCGGCGATTACGGCCCCTGCCCTGCTGGCCGTACTGCGCAAGGTGGAAGCCAAGGGCATATTGAGCACGGCGCAAGACCTGCTGGCGATGGCCGGGCAGGTGTTCCGCTACGGCATCCAGACCGGGCGGTGCGAGCGCAACCCGGCCGCTGACCTGAGCGGAGCATTGAAGCCCCATGTTGCGAAGCACTTCGCCGCTATCGTTGACCCGGTGGCTGTGGGTGCATTGATGCGCGCCATTGACGGCTACACCGGCCAACCGGCTACGCGCATAGCCACAACACTGTCTGCCCTGCTGTTCCAGCGGCCCGGCAACATCCGGGCGATGGAATGGGCATGGCTCGACCTGCCCGGCGCGCTGCTGACGATACCGGCGCAAGACATGAAGCGAACCAAAGCGGAGAAGATCAACGGCAAGCCGCACCTCGTGCCGCTGGCTGCGCAGTCTGTAGCGCTGCTGAAGGCCATGCAGCCACTCAGCGGACACGGGCGCTATGTGTTCCCAGGTGCGCGTAGCCATGACCGCCCGATGAGCAACAACACCGTCAACGCGGCATTGAAACGGATGGATTACGGGACGGATGACCATGTAGCCCATGGGTTCCGGGCGATGGGGCGGACGCTGATCGGTGAGCGACTGCCCGGCATTGGTCAAGATGTGATCGAGGCTCAGTTAGCCCACGGCAAAAGCGGCCCGCTGGGCAGTGCCTACGACCGAGCCGATTACATGGAGCAGCGCAAACTGATGATGCAGACCTGGGCCGACTACCTGGACACGCTGCGGGCTGGTGCGCAGATCATTCCGATGAAGGCGGCGTGACGCTGCGGGCTGGCTGACCGGCCCCACAATCCAGTTTGCCGCGCCTAGGCTGATCCCTGAAAACCCGTTCCCTGACGGGCTGGCGCGGCTCCTATCAATCAGGGGCGACAGGGATCGCATGACAATTTCAACTGGCCCGATAGCAGGCACATTGACGCTTGATCCTGAGCTTTATCTAGAGGATCAGGAGTACGGCTATCCAATGGCAAAACTGCTAGCCCCTGAGATCGAGAAGGAGCGAGCACGTTTGATGCGCTCGAAGCGGCCTTTCATTCGAGATCACCCATTAGTCGGGAAGGGTCTGTGCAAACCAGTTTCGGAGCTACCTTGGTATGAACTGCTGGCTAGACTGGAAATTCTCAAGCGAGTCTGCAACCAACTCGGCATAAATCCAGAGGTGACTTGCATGACGATTTGGCGATTCCTAACGCCGCCGAATTGGCAGGTTTTTTTCTGGATGGATCGTTGCCTGCAATCGAATGGGGACTCGGTTATCAAGGGCTGGAAGTTCAAGGAACACTTGCAAGTAACTGTCCGCGAAGCACGCCTAGAAACAGCCCGCATTGCTTCGCAGCGAGGCAAGGCGGCGGCAGATGCGCTACACAGCAAGCCCGGAGGCAGCAGGGACAAGGCCGAAGCGATAAAGGCGGCATGGGCTAGCGGGAAATATTCAAGCCGCGCCGTTTGTGCAGAGGAGGAGTGTGCGGCGCTCAGCATGTCATTCTCAACAGCAGTAAAAGCCCTGAGAAACACCCCTGCCCCGAGCAAGCCGCTGCGCCGCACAGGCTAGCCGCTGCGCCGCACAGGGCATTCACGGCAGGCCGTCCGCCCGCCAAAGTCCATCCATCGCAACCGGATGGATCAGATGAAACCACTTACCCCCGTACCAAACCAAACCCGCACAGCGCAGCCGCTGACCACTGCTGAGCGCTGTATCAGGAACATTCAACCGCTCGACGCGTTGCAACTGCCTGACGCGCTGCTGAAAATCCAACTCGTTGTTGTTGCCACCGGCCTGAGCGTGACGACGATTTACCGCAAGGTGGCCGCTGGTGAGCTGGCGATTGTGAAAATGGGCAAGCGCTGCACTCGCTTTCGAGCGGCTGACGTTCGCGCCTTCATCCATGCTCAGGGGGTGGCCGCATGAGCCCCGGCCATATTGACGGCAAACGGCTACAAGCCTTGCACGCGATCCGCGACCGGCACCAGGGCGACGCAACAGCGCCGCAGAAAGCGCGGCTGCTGGAGGCGCTGCAAACGCTGGGCCACTGCACCACCTTCGAGGCGTCGCGCTATCTCGACATTTACGACCCAAGGGCGCGCAAGCTGAATCTGTTGAAGGCCGGGTTTGAAATCATCACCACTTGGCGCACGGTAGAAACCGAATCCGGCGAGTTGCACCGGGTCGGCGTGTATTCGCTGGCGAGGGGTTCCCATTGAACGCGCCCACAAAGACAAATGCCCTGGCCGGTAGAGCGGCGCAAGGCATCGAAGAACAAGCGTTAGCAGACCCGATGCAATGTACCAGCGCCAGCGCCGACCACAAAGCCTTTGCCACGCTGCAAGCCGCCTACTCGCTGAAAGGCTATGCCCTGCTGCGCTTGGCTGATGGCGTGATGCTGGCCGAACGCTGGGGATTTACTCGCCAGCTCGACACCATGACTCAGGCGGCGCAATTCCTGCACCAGATCGGCGGCCGGTAATGGACGCGCTAGATAAGTTCCTGAACGCACACGGGCACATGCGCAAGGTCAGCGCAACGGGCTACAGAGGGCCATGCCGCGCTTGCAATACTTCAGACAGGTCAGCGGCACTCTCAATCAGCGAAGGCCACACAGGCGCTTTGCTAGGAGTCTGCGCGGCAGAGCCGCTTTTTGAGGGCACTGCCCGATGCGCGGAATCGAGGGAGGCGATAAATTAGAGATATGCCCATAAGCTTCATGCCCTACGCGCCCGACCAAGAACTGCTGCTGCCGCACTCGCTGCATGATTGGCTGCCGGCAGGCCACCTGGCCAACTACATCAATGACACTGTCGACGCGCTCGACCTGCGGGC
>JBIIVZ010000448.1:0-2941 GCA_044339175.1 Roseateles sp. | reverse complement strand
CGCTTCGGCGAGCGCTGCGTTGCCCGGTACCTCGCGCAGCAAGGACTCCGACAACTTCAGGTAGAACGCGCCAGCATCACGCGCCAGCAAAGGGTCGGTTTCGCTGGCCTGGTTTTGCCTCGCCAGTTCGTTGGCAGCGCCCTGCACGAGCAACATGCGCGGTGAGCAGCCGCTCAGCAGGCACAAGAGGCACAAGGGTGCCGCAAGCCTCGCGCGCCAAACCGTAGAGTTCGTGATCGGGTGGGCGGCCGTGCTCGGGCCCGGTATGTTGAGCCGCAGCGGGACTGATGGTTGCGGTGGGATCTTCTGCACCGGGCGACTCTATCGGCCCTGTGTGAAGGCTTGGTGTCACTCGGAGTCAACGGCTCGGCGGTCTGAAGTGCAGCGGCGGCTGTCGTGCCGCCGCTGCCTTCTGCCTGCGCGAACGCCTCGCTCAGCGGCCGTGCGGGAAGGTGGACCGGGCGGTCGGCTTCTTGATGCCCTTGCCCTGTGCGGCCCACAGCTTGTAGGCGGGGGAGGTCAGTTCGCGCTTCATCAGTTGCACCAGTTCGCCCTGGGTGATGGCGAACTCTTGCAGCACCAGGTTGTAAGGGGGCAGATCCTCAAAGGCTACTGCGATGACGCGCTTGATCTGCTCGGCGCTGAGACGGGGAATTGGTTTGGCCATGGCGCTATTGTCGATCAGTCCGGCGGTGCTGGGCTTCGATCCACGTAGGGCGGGTCAAGACCCGCGATGGACCGGTGGCCTGCACTTCGGCCCCGCAGCGAGCGGACTCGCAGCACGATTGCCGCTCGAACCCCAGCCAGACGCGGGTCGCGACCCGTCCTACGTTGAGCCCGGCATCAAGCCTTGCCAGTGGCATTGAGGCGAGTGGAGGCGACAGTCAATGCCCGTCGAACGACAGCAGCGTGAACAGCGACAGCCCGGCGGCGCGCAGCTTGGCCGAGCCGCCCAGCTCGGGCAGGTCGACGATGCAGGCCGCTTCGATCACCTCGGCACCCAGGCGCTGCAGCAACTTGGCACCGGCCAGCATCGTGCCGCCGGTGGCGATCAGATCGTCGATCAAGACGATGCGGTCGCCTGGCTGCACTGCGTCGGTGTGTATTTCCACGGTGGCGCTGCCGTATTCGAGTTCATAGGTTTCTTCCACCGTCGTGAACGGCAGCTTGCCTTTTTTGCGGATCGGGATGAAGCCCACGCCCAGCTCGTAGGCCAGCACCGACCCGATGATGAAGCCGCGCGCATCCAGCCCGGCAATCGCTTGCGGCTTGGTGTCGAAGTAGCGGTGCACGAACTGGTCGATCAAGACCCGGAACACGCGCGGGTTGGACAGCAGCGGCGTGATGTCTCGAAACTGCACGCCCGCTGCCGGCCAATCGGGTACGGTGCGGATATGGCTGCGGATGTAATCGGCGGAAGTGTGCGAATGCGACATGAATGAGTGGAGGGATAAAAAAAGCGGGCTCTGAAAAGAGCCCGCAGTTTAGGTCCGACCGGTTTGTTGCATAGCATTTGGCCGGCCAGCCCGGCGTTCAGCTCAATTCAGCTGCCGCGCGTGATCGGCATATGGACTTCGCCCGGCAGCTTCATGTGGCGGGCCAGCTCCAGCTTGGCCAGCGAGTAGCGGTGCACTTCGTCCGGGCCGTCGGCCAAGCGCAGCGTGCGCTGGTGGGCCCACATCATCGCCAGCGGCGTGTCGTCGCTGATGCCCATGCCGCCGTAGACCTGAATGGCCCAGTCGATCACCTTCAAGGCGGTGTTGGGGGCGACGATCTTGATCATCGCGATCTCGGCCTTGGCACCCTTGTTGCCCACCGTGTCCATCATGTAGGCGGCCTTCAGCGTCAGCAAGCGGGCCTGCTCGATGCTGCAGCGTGCTTCGGCGATGCGCTCTTGCGTGACGCCCTGCTGCGCGATGCTTTTGCCGAAGGCGACGCGCTTGATGGCGCGCTCGCACAACATCTCCAGCGCCCGCTCGGCGGCACCCACGCTGCGCATGCAGTGGTGGATACGGCCGGGGCCGAGGCGGCCTTGGGCGATCTCGAAACCGCGGCCTTCGCCGAGCAGGATGTTGGAGACCGGCACGCGCACGTTCTTCAGCTCGATTTCCATGTGGCCGTGGGGCGCATCGTCGTAGCCGAACACGCTCAACGGCCGCAGCACGGTGATGCCGGGCGTGTTGGCGGGCACCAGCACCATCGCCTGCTGCTCATGGCGGCCGGCTTCCGGGTTGGTCTTGCCCATCACGATGTAGATGGCGCAGCGCGGGTCGCCAGCGCCGGACGACCACCATTTGGTGCCGTTGATCACATACTCATCACCGTCACGCTCGATTCGGCATTGGATATTGGTGGCGTCGCTGGACGCCACTTCCGGCTCGGTCATCAAAAAGGCCGAGCGCATCTCGCCGCGCAGCAGCGGCTCCAGCCATTGCGTCTTGTGCGTTTCGCTGCCGTAGCGCTCGATGGTTTCCATATTGCCGGTGTCCGGCGCCGAGCAGTTGAAGACCTCGGCGGCCCAGGTCACGCGGCCCATGATTTCGCACATCGGTGCGTATTCCAGGTTCGACAGCCCTTCCGGTGCCCGCGTCGACTTGGGCAGAAACAAATTCCACAGCCCGGCCGCACGCGCCAGCGGCTTCAGCTCTTCGATCAGCTTTGTGGGAATCCAGGCGTTGCCGGCCTTGCGGTTGGCCTCGACCTCCTCAAAAAAGCGTCGCTCATTCGGGTAGATGTGGGCATCGAAAAAGGCCAGCAGACGCGCTTGCATCTCTTGGACCTTGGGGCTGTAGTCGAAGTTCATGTGAGGCCGTCCTGGTTATGCCGTTGGTGGCCCAGTGTGGGGCAGGCCGGGCCGCAAGCCTGTCACCGAGGCGGCACAGCCGCTCAAGTCGTCTGCTTCAAGCGCTGACAGTCACACGCCGGACGGTGGTCGATGGTC
>JBIIVZ010000446.1:0-2946 GCA_044339175.1 Roseateles sp. | reverse complement strand
CCGTCGTAAATCTTGTTCCAGAACATCACGCTGCCCTCGGCCCGCACGCCCAGCGCCACAAAGATCGGCAGCAGGTCGACCGGCAAATAAGGCCAGGGCGCGGCCTCGACCTTTTGCAAGATGTTGCGGGTGAACGGCTCTTTCACCTTCAGCGGGCCGTGCGTCACCGAGCGCGACCAGCCGTTCTCGTGAATGATCTGCACGCCGAATTTGGCGAAGGTGCGGTCGATCAGCGGGAACTGCTCGGGCGTCGAGTTCTTCACTTCGACCTGCCCGCCGGTGATGGCCCCGAGGGCTAAAAAGGTGACGATCTCGTGGAAGTCTTCGGCGAATGTGAAGTCCGCGCCGCCCAGGGCCGTCACGCCGTGGATGGTCAGGCGCGAGGTGCCCAGGCCCTCGATCTTGGCACCCAGCATCAGCATGAACTGGCAGAACTCCTGCACATGCGGCTCCGATGCCGAGTTCATCAGCGTGGATGTACCGGCCGCCAGCGCGGCGCAGAGCACGAAGTTCTCGGTCGTGGTGACCGAGGCGTAATCGGTCCAATGGTCATTGGCGCGCAGTTGGCCGGTCACTTTCAAGACCAGGCCGTCGCTGCTGCGGATCACGTCGGCACCAAAGCGCTGGAACACCTCGACATGCGGGTCGATCTCGCGCACACCCAGCGTGCAGCCGGTCACGTCGTCCTCGATGCGGGCCGCGCCGAAGCGCGCCATCAGCCCTGGCACCAGCATGATGGAGCTGCGCATTTCCTCGGGCAGCCGGTCCACCGCCGCGTCAAAGTGGGTGTCGCGGTGCTGCACGTTCAGCACGCCGCTGGCAAAGTCGATCTCGACCAGGCTGCCCAAGCTGCGGAAGACCTCCAGGATCTTCTTGACGTCGGTGATCTCGGGCACGCCGTTGAGCCGCACCGGGGCGCGTGTCAGCAGGGTGGCGCAAAGAATCGGCAGCACCGCATTCTTGTTGGCCGAAGGAATGATGCGGCCCGCAAGGGGCGTGCCGCCGTGAACGATGAGATTGGACATGGGCTGTTGCAGCTGGAGAGGTCAGGGTTGATTGTCGGGGCTAAAAAGAGGCTGTTCTGCGTCCGTCGGGCGGGTCGCGGGTCACGACCCAATACTGTTCGGATAGAGCCCGTTCGCCCTGAGCTTGTCGAAGGGTTGTCGGAAGCGGGGGGAGTCCTTCGACAGGCTCAGGACGAACGGTTTTTGGGTAAGTGAACAGTATTGGGTCACGACCCGCCCTACGTTGGAAACCGTGACACTAGGCCTGCGGGTCCAGCCGGCGCGCGCGGGCCAGCCGCCAAGCGCCGTCCGGTTCGTCGGCATAAACCTGCTCGGCGGTGGTGGTGGTTTCTTGCCGGTGGGTGTCGATGGCGATGCGCTTGTCGAACACAAAGCATTCGCCTTGCCAGTCGCGCTCGGCGTCCGGCAGCGCTTCGAAATAGCTGACGATGCCGCCGTCGAGTTGGTAGACGTCCAGGCCCTGGTCCTGCATCCAGGCGCTGGTTTTTTCGCAGCGGATGCCGCCGGTGCAATACATGGCGATGCGCTTGCCCTCGGCCTTCCACGCGTCCGCATGGCTGGCCACATAGGCCGGGAAGTCGCGGAAATGTTTGACCTGCGGGTCGACGGCACCGGCAAAGTGGCCGAGGCGGAACTCGAACGAGTTGCGGTTGTCCAGCACCAGCACATCGGGCTGCTGGATCAACTCGCGCCAAGCGGCGGGGGAGACATGGGTGTCCGGCTTGGCCGGGTCGGGCAGGCCGCTGACGCCGGGCACCCCAAAGGCGACGATCTCCGGCTTGCAATGCACCTTGATCAGGGTGAACGGCTGATGGGTGCAGTCGCTGTGCTTGAACAGCATGCCGGTAAACGCGCCGGCAAAGACCGGGTCGCTGTGCAGCGCGTTCTCGAACGCCTGCAGGGCGGCGGGCGGGCCGGCCACCGCGCCGCTGATGCCTTCCGGGGCCAGCAGTACATTGCCGCCCAGGCCCAGGCACAGCCCCGTGCTCAGCTCGCGCAGGCGCGCAGCGGCGGCTTCCGGGTTCGCCACAGCGACGAAACGGTAAAAGGAGCTGTGAATATGAGCTTCAGACATAAAGGGCAGGGTCGTGAGGTTGGACGGTGGTCAAGATTGCGGCCGGGGCAGGGCAGGAGGCGGCGGGTAGCAGTGCCAAGCCGCCGCTCAGTGTCCAGGCTTGCGAGTGACCCAGGCGGGTCAGGGCGGCGGCCGCTTGGCGGCTGCGGTTGCCGCTGCGGCAGAAGAACAGCAGCGGCTGCGGCGCGGCCAGCCAGTCCGGCAGCGCGTTCAGCAGGCGCGACAACGGCACGGCTTGCAGCCGCATGCCGGTCAGTCGGGGCGTTTGGCTCAGGAATTGTTCATAGGGTTCACGCACATCGACCAGCCAGGCGTCCGGGTGCTGGTCGACAAAGGCCTGCAACTGGGCACTGGCCAGCTCTTGCACGGCAGCGACGGGCCTTGGTACTGGCCTTGGCCATGCCGTTGTGTCCAGTCGCTCAGCAAATTGTTGTGCTTCGTCGCGCGCCGGGGCCAGCAGTGTGGCGGCCGCATGGTTGGGATGCGTCTGCAGGTCGGCCCAGTTCAGCAGTTCGGCTGCTTCGGCAGTGCCGGGGAATAAAAGGTCGGCTTGGCAGCCATCCAGCCAGCTCAAGCGCAAGGCCTGGCCCCGTGCGCCGGCCAACTGCAAGCGCGTCAACCGGGTGCTGCCCAAGTCCAGCGGGTCGGCTGCCTCCGGCCAGCCCATCGCATCGGTGGGCAGGGCAGACAGCCCCAAGCCGTCCATCAGCAGGCTGCGCGCTTGGCCGTGCAGTGGGTCGCCGCTGCTGCTCAACACCGCCAGCAGCGGATAGCCTTGGCATTGCAGCGCCTGCAGCAGACGCGGCACTTGCTCAGGCAGCGGGTCGATCAGCACGCAGCGCCGGC
>JBIIVZ010000447.1:0-2946 GCA_044339175.1 Roseateles sp. | reverse complement strand
GAAATGGTCAGATCGAGGGGCTGGAGACGCAACTGGACTGTATGCTTGACGAGATTGCCCAAGTGCGGCAGGCCCTGAACGCACTTTTGTTAACCAAGCCATGACAGCAGTTGGTCCCCAGCTCGACGACGATCTACCCAAACAGCCCAAGGTTCTGCTCGTTGATGACGACGAGGTCAACCTGCTGTTGACGGCCATCGCCCTGCGCGACCGCGGCTTCGAAATCACCGAAGCCTCGAGCGGCACCGCAGCCCTCAGCCGTATGGCCGAATGGTCGCCCGACATCATCGTGCTGGACGCGATGATGCCGGAACCGGACGGTTTCGAAACCTGTTCGCTGTTGCGCGAAGTGCCGGGTTTCGAGTCGACGCCGGTGTTGATGTTGACCGGGCTGGACGACGAAGCCTCGATCAACCGCGCTTATCAGGTCGGTGCCACCGACTTCTTTGTCAAATCCCAGCAATGGAGTTTGCTGGCCGGACGGCTGCGATATTTGCTGCGCTCGTCGCGCACCCGCATTGAGCTCGAACGCAGCAAGGCCAAGCTGGCGCGGGCGCAGGCGCTGGCCCGCATGGGCAGTTTCGAGTGGCATATGGGCCACCGCTTCACGCTCGCCACCGAAGCACTGCGGGTCTTCAGCCGCGGCCCGCAAGAGCCGCTGGACTTCATCGCCGTCATGCGGATGGTGCCGCACGAGGACCGCACGCTGTTCCTGCGCCTGTTGCGCAACGTGATCGGCCACAACGCGGTGCTGGAAACCGACCTGGCCGTGACCTTGCTGGATGGTCAGCAGCGGGTCGTCCACATCGAGGCCGAGCCCGAATTCAACGAGTACGGCAAGGCCTACGGCTACACCGGTGTGGTGCAAGACGTGACCGACCGCCGCCAAGCCGAGGACCGTATCCGCCAACTGGCCCATTTCGACGCCCTGACCGGCCTGCCCAACCGGCGCCAGCTGATCTGGCGAGTCGAGCGGGCCATCGAACAAGCGCGGCGCGGTGGCCATGAGGTCGGCCTGTTGCTGATCGACCTCGACACCTTCAAGAAAATCAACGACACCTTCGGCCACGGCGGCGGCGATGAGCTGCTGGTCGAAGTGGGTCGCCGGCTGCGCAGCTGCGTGCGGCACTCCGACCAGGCGATGGAGGGCATGCTGGAGAACATCGGCGGCCGCTCGCATCGCTCGCTGGAGGCGGTGGGCCGCCTCGGTGGCGATGAATTCGTGGCGCTGCTGCCCGAAATCATCGACGAGAGCGATGCGGAGCGCGTCGCCGAGCGGGTGCTGGAGGCCCTGCGCGAGCCGTTTTTCGTCTCGGGCCAGGAATGCTTCGTCACCGGCAGCGTCGGCATCGCGATTTATCCGCGCGACGGTCTGACGATGGCCGACTTGCTGCGCAATTCCGACGTGGCCATGTACGCGGCCAAGTCGCAGGGCCGCAACTCCGCCGCGCTCTACACCCCGCAATTGGCCGGCGTGGGGCGCGAAAAGCTGGAGCTGGAAAGCGCCCTGCACAAGGCGCTGGAGCGCGGCGAAATCGTGCTGCACTACCAACCCAAAATCGATGTGCGCAGCGCCCGCATGGTGGGCGTCGAGGCGCTGATGCGCTGGAAGCGCGGCGACAAGCTGGTGCCGCCCGGTGATTTCATTCCGCTGGCCGAGGAGACCGGCCTGATCGTGCCTCTGTCCGAATGGGCGCTGAAGGAAGCCGCTCGCCAAGCCAAGGTCTGGCAGCTGAGCTTCGGCTTTACCGATTCGATCGCCGTCAACTTGCCCAGCCGCATGTTCGAGCGTACCGATCTGGTCGAGCACATCCACCAATGCGTCAGCGCCTACGGTGTGCCGCACCGGGTGATTCAACTGGAAATCACCGAAAACAATTTGATGAAGGACTTGCAGAACGTCATCCCGTCGCTGCACCGCTTGAACGAGGTCGGGGTGGAAATATCGATCGACGACTTCGGTACCGGTTATTCCTCGCTCGCCTACCTGACGACGCTGCCGATTTCAGAGGTCAAGATCGACCGCAGCTTTGTGCGTGACCTCGGCATCACGCCGCAGAGCTCGGCCGTCGTCACCGCCATCATTGCGCTGGCGCGGGCGATGGGGCTGCGCGTGATCGCCGAAGGGGTCGAGACGATGCGGCAAATGGACGTGCTGCACCGCCTCGGTTGCAGCTTGATGCAGGGCTTTTTGTTCAGCAAGGCGCTGCCGGCGGATGAACTCGAGCGCTGGCTGAACGACGTCGTGCTGCCGCGCAAAGCGCCCTGGATCGGCCAAGCTGAAGCTGCCACCGATGCCAGCCCGGCCGGATCAACGCCGCTGCCGATAGCGCTACCAAGGCTGGGCGAATAGCTGGGCTGAAACGAGGCGCACTGCGGAACCGGCCAGACGCGGGTCACGAACCAATATCGTTCGCTTAGCCAATAAACCGTTCGTCCTGAGCTTGTCGAAGGACCCGAGCATCCCGAGCTTGTCGAAGGAGAGCTTGTCGAAGGAGAGCCTGTCGAAGGACTCCCCCCCGCTTCCGACGACCCTTCGACCAGCTCAGGGCGAACGGGCTCTCTCCGAAAAGTATTGAGTCGCGACCCGCCCTACCGCTGAATGTGGGGCAACTGCGCAGGCATCACGCGACCCGACCCCGGGCGGAGATCACCAATCTCGCAGTTTTACCCGCAGCCGGGCGATCGACTGGCTGTGCAGTTGGCAGACGCGGGATTCGGTGACTTTGAGGACGACGGCGATCTCTTTGAGGTTCATGTCGTGCTCGTAGTACATGCTCATCATGTGCTGCTCGCGCTCGGGCAGGTTCTTGATGGCGGCCACCAGCGCGATGCGCATGCGGTGGTCTTGCAGCCTGGCCATCGGGTCGTTGCCGTGGTCGACGGCATGGCGGTCAAGAAAGTCCTCGTCGCCCTCATCGCCCGACATGTCCTCCAGATAAACCA
>JBIIVZ010000047.1:0-10392 GCA_044339175.1 Roseateles sp. | reverse complement strand
CCTTGGCAAGCTTCAGCGATTCCTCGCGTTTTTGCGTGGCGACGCCGACAAAAATATGGGCTTTTTCGGCGTCTGAGATGCGGTAATTGAACTCGGTCACGCTGCGTGGCCCCAGCAATTCGCAAAAACGCTTGAAGCTGCCGCGCGCCTCCGGGATGGTGACGGCAAACAAGGCCTCGCGGTGCTCGCCCACTTCGGCGCGTTCGGCCACAAAGCGCAGCCGGTCAAAATTCATGTTCGCGCCGCAAGTGATGGCGATGAAGGTCTGCCCCTTGCAGCCATGCTCGGCCACATATTGCTTGACGGCCGCCACGCCCAAGGCACCGGCCGGCTCCAGAATGCTGCGGGTGTCCTCGAACACGTCTTTGATCGCGGCGCAAACGGCGTCGGTATCGACCACGCAAAAGTCGTCCACCAGCGCTCGTGTGACGCGGAAGGTTTCCTCGCCAACCAGCTTGACGGCGGTGCCGTCCGAGAACAGGCCGACATCGGCCAGCAACACGCGTTTGCCGGCCTTGACCGACCGCAGCATTGCGTCGGAATCCTTGGTCTGCACGCCGATCACTTTGATTTCCGGCCGCACCGCTTTGATGTAGGCGGCGATGCCGGCGATCAAGCCGCCGCCGCCAATGGCCACGAACACGGCGTCGATCGGCCCCTGATGCTGGCGCAGCAGTTCCATCGCGATGGTGCCCTGGCCGGCGATCACATCGGGATCATCAAACGGGTGGACGAAAGTGAGCCCCAGTTCCGCTTCCAACTCGGTGGCGCGGCCGAACGCATCGGTAAAGCTGTCGCCATGCAAGACCACCTCGCCGCCCAGCGCCATCACCGCATCGATCTTGACCTTGGGCGTGGTCACCGGCATCACGATGACGGCACGGCAGCCCAGCTTTTTGGCCGACAGCGCCACCCCTTGCGCATGGTTGCCGGCGGAGGCGCAAATGACGCCTTGCGCCAACTGCTCGGGCGACAAGTGCACCATCTTGTTGTAGGCGCCGCGCAGCTTGAAGCTGAACACCGGCTGCTCGTCTTCACGCTTGAGCCAGACCTTGTTGGACAAGCGCTTGGACAGGTTCTTGGCCGGGGTCAGCCGGGTCTCGACGGCGACGTCGTAGACCTTGGCATTCAAAATGCGCTGCAGATAACTATTGCCGCCGTGGGTCAGGCTGGGCAGTTCGGGCACTGCTGTGGGGTTCGCTGTGGCTGCTGATGCGGCGGGTTTGCGCGCTGTCTTGACGCTGGTTTTGTTGTTGTTGTTGATGCGCGCTCTTGCGGGGCCGGCCATGAGATCTCCAAAGCAAAACTATTGCAGCGCAGCATGATAAGCCAGCATTGCTGGGCCAATAACTGCGGTCAGGCCCTGCTGGCCGGGCTTGATCGGCCAAAAAAAAGCCCAAGCTTTTTCAAGCTCGGGCTGAATCCACCATGGAGGCGGTGGAGGAGACAAGGGGTGCGGGCAAGATCCGGAGGGGCAACACAGATCTCATTCGCTTAACTTGGAGTTTAGCGTCAGGTTATGCTGCACTGCAATATATTTGCGTGAATATTTCTGGGTTTGTTTGATTTTTGGAGCTGCGGACATGGAGTGCACGATCAATTGGATGGGCAATGAGGGCATGGCCTTCGTCGCTGAAACGGGCAGCGGCCACCTGCTGACGATGGACGGCGCGCCCGAGGGCGGGGGGCACAACTTGGCACCTCGGCCGATGGAAACGTTGTTGGCCGCCACCGGTGGTTGCACCGCTTATGACGTGGTGCTGATCTTGAAGCGCGGCCGCCACGACGTGCGCGGTTGCAAAGTAGAGCTGCGTGCCGAGCGAGCCACCACCGAACCCAAGGTGTTCACCGCTATTCACATGCATTTTGTGGTCACCGGACGCGCGCTCAAGCAAGAGGCGGTGGAGCGCGCGGTGGCCATGTCGCACGAGAAATACTGCTCGGCCAGCATCATGCTGGGCAAGACGGCCGCCATCACGACCTCGGTGGCGTTACTTGAGGGTTAACGTGGAACAACGCAGATTCTGGTCGCCCCTGACGGGGCATCCAGTCCGCGTTATTTCATGTTTCGGGGTGCTTCGCCCCCGGAACATGACAGCTAAGGCCGGCCGATTGGCTTAAATGTAGTGAGCGGTGCGGGTCATCACCTTGGCCGCCATCTTCATCATCAGCTTGACGGAGGCCGGCATGGCTTGCGCACCGGCAGCCAGCGCTTCCTCGGCATGGCGCGCTTCCTCTAGCTTCATCTGGGCCACGATGGCCTTGGAGCTGAGGTCTTCGGCCGGCAGGCGGTCCAGGTGAGTGGCCAGGTGCTGCTCGACCTGCCGTTCGGTCTCGACCACAAAACCCAGGCTGATGCGGTCGCTCACCAAGCCGGCCAAGCAACCGACCGAAAACGCGCCGGCGTACCACAGCGGCGTCAGGTAGCTGGTGTGCGTGCCCAGCTCGGTCACGCGTTGATGCGTCCAAGCCAAATGGTCCAGCTCTTCTTGAGCAGCGTGGGCGAAATGTTCGCGCAGCGCCGGGTTGCGAGTCACTAACGATTGCGACTGGTAAAGAGCCTGGGCGCAAATTTCCCCGACGTGATTGATACGCATCAGCGCGCCGGACAGCTGGGTCTGCGCTTCGGTCAGTAGCTCGGGTGCAGCAGTTGCAGCGCGAGGCGGCCCATCGGCCTGCGTTGTTGTGGCCGGGCGCGGTGTGGGCCTGGCGGCGGCAGGTTTGGCGAAGACGGTGCGTAAACCGTGATCAAGGCTGGCAAGCAGGCGATCAAGGTCGCTCAGCGGGGGGCGTGAGGGCATGGCATGTGCTCGAGGTGCGGTGCGACGAATGGCTTAAGCAGGCGGATTATTTTCAATCCCAGACCGTTAAATTGTACGTTTTACGCGATTTGCGCCGGGAACCGCTGGAAAGGCCCATTGGTATTGTTACGGAATTGTGATAACTCATTTTCGTTGTGAGCCTGCAACGCTTCTTCACTTTTAGAAGCTCTAACGGTGCCAATTCTTCAAACCAATGGTCGAATACTAGGGTTGCCACTTAGGCGATTGGCTCGGCGGCCCCTTTCACCAGGGTGCAGGACGGGACCTCATTGAATTTTTTGGAGTATCGAATGAAGAAATCTATTGTCGCTTTGGCCGTTTTGGGCTCATTCGCTGGCGTCGCCGCTGCTCAATCGTCGGTCACTCTGTTCGGCGTCGTTGATGCTGCAGTCCGTTACACCTCGGCCAATGGTCAGTCGGTCACGGGCCTGGCCTCTGGCGGCAGCAGCACCAGCCGTTTTGGCGTGCGCGGCGTTGAAGATCTGGGCGGCGGCCTGAAGGCTGGTTTCTGGCTGGAAAGCGCCATCAACGTTGATGCTGGCACGACCGACACGGCCTTCTGGGCGCGTCGTTCGACCATCAGCTTGATGGGCGACTTCGGTGAAGTTCGTCTGGGCCGTTTCAAGACTTCGGCTCGCCTGCAGATTGAAGAATTTGACCCGACCGCCGCGACTGGCCTGGGTTCGGTTGCTCAGGTGTACAGCGCGCTGGGTAGCGGTGCTGATCTGAGCCGCTATGACAACGAAGCGACTTACATCTTGCCAGGCAATCTGGGTGGTTTCTACGGTTCGGTTGACGCCGCTGCCGGCGAAGGTACCGCTGCCAAGAAGATGTTCAGCGGCCGTGTTGGCTACAAGCTGGACGCTTTCAATGTCAGCGCTGCTTACGCTGAGTCAGGCGTGAACAACAAGTTCAAGCTGATGACTGTTGGCGGTTCGTATGATTTCGGTATGGCCAAGGCAATGTTGACCTACTCGACCACCAAGTTCAGCCCAGCTGAGCAAGAGATCTACACCCTGGCTGTGACGGCTCCGGTCGGCGCGGGTTCGGTGTTCGCATCGTTCACCGATTCGAAGTACACGAACAAGACCACCGTCATCGCTGGTCTGGGTGATGCCAAGCTGTACGCAGCCGGCTACATCTACAACCTGTCCAAGCGCACCGCGCTGTACACCACCGTGGCCCTGATCGACAACGGCAAGAACGCTACGTTCGCGCTGAATGGCGGCAGCCCGAAGGTCGGTGCCGATGGTCGTTCAGGCGGCTTCGACGTTGGCGTCAAGCACAGCTTCTAATCGCTGAGCCAGCTTCGTCTTTGAGCTACAAGCCGCCCTCGGGCGGCTTTTTTTCGTCCGGGTTGATTTGTAGCAATGTCGCTTGGATGACAGGGTTAGCGCTTGTGGGTTGACTGCAACAGCACCGGTTCGCAAGCCGCTGGAATACCGCAGAATTGCGGTGTTCAAGTTCATCAGCAGGAGACACCAATGAAAAAATCATATTTGGCACTCGCCGTTCTGGCCGCCAGCAGTTCCGCCGTCTGGGCTCAGTCCAGCGTCACGATGTACGGCATCATGGACGTGGGCGTGCGCTACACCACCAATGCTGGCGCAACCGCTGCGACCAACAACCAGTCGATTTCTTCCGTCATTCCTGGCGGCATGTCGCAAAGCCGTCTGGGTTTCAACATCACCGAAGACTTGGGTGGCGGCTTGAAAGCCATCGCCAACCTTGAGCATCGCTTGAGTTCGGACACGGGCACCGCCGCAGCCGGCGACTTCTGGCGTCAGTCATGGGTTGGTCTGCAGTCGAGCGAGTTCGGCCGCATCACCCTGGGCCGTCAGTACAACGTCTTGTTCGACGTCTACACATCGACCTACGCGTCCTACAAGTACTCGCCTTATGTCGAGGCTTACAAGCCTGAAATCGGCATGTCGCTGGGTGCCCGTAACGACAATATGGTCAAGTACCTGATCGAATCGGGTGGCTTGCGCGGCGAACTGCAAGCCAGTGCCGGTGAAGGCAATGCCACGGGCGTGGGCACCAACGGCAAGTCAATGGGCGGATTGCTGCGCTACGCGATGGGCGAATTCGCTGTCGGCGGCGCTTACTTGGAAGTCAACGACACAGCCGGCAAGAAGGTCAAGGCCACGACGCTCGGCGGCGGCTGGACCAGCGGTCCTTTGTATTTGTCGGCCGCTTGGGCGCGTAACAGCTTTGACACGGGCTTCAACGCCACCTTGATCGCCACCTACGCAGGTTCGATCGCCGGTGCATTGAACCCCAATGCTGCCTTGGCCAAGAGCCGCGACATGTACAGCGTGGGCGCAACTTATCAGCTGACACCTCAGCTTAACCTGGGTGCTCATTACTGGCGTGCCGACCAAAAGGGCACTTCAGCCGCTGGCGAAGGCAGTGGCGACTTCTTCAACGTCGTGGCCGACTACGCGTTCTCCAAGCGTACCGATGCCTACATCGAATACGACCACACCAAGATCGGTGGTAGGTTGACTCTCGCCAACGGTGCCACCACGCGTGATGGCTTCATCGTCGGCATGCGTCACCGCTTCTGATTCTTGACGCAACCAGGTCGTTCAGGCGACTTGGTTGCTGCTTGAATTCCGGCCGCTTTGTGCGGCCTTTTTTTATGCCCTGTGCGTTTGGCGAGCCGGGTGGAGAGCCGAATGAAGTCGTCTTCGAACTGGGTGAAGGTTGGCTTGATCGCTGCGGTGTGCGGCGCTTTGACCGGCTGCGCGAGTGGGCCGGCTGCGCTCAGCGAGCCGATGCCCGCCAACCTGGTCGACTGGTCGGCGCGCGAGTTGCCGGGCAAGCGGGCGACGAACTACTCTTTTGTTCACCGCGAAGGGCAGGCCTGTGTGCTGGCGCGCTCGGAGCAATCGGTCAGCCTGTGGCGCAGGGCCGTGCATGTCGCCCCCGGGCAACTCGACACGCTGCAATTCGACTGGTGGATCAGCGACCACGAGCCGAAAGCGACGGTGGCCGACGCGCAGACCGATGACGCCCCGGCGCGCTTGCTGCTCGGCTTTGACGGGGACAGCTCGCGTTTGTCGATGCGCAACCGCATGCAGTTCGAGTTGGCCGAGACCCTGACCGGTGAGGCACCGCCGTTTGCCACGCTGATGTATGTCTGGGATGCCAGCGCCGCACCCGGCACCGTCATCATCAGCACCCGCAGCGACCGCGTCCGCAAGATCGTGGTCGGCTCCGGCAAAAAGAGCGCACGCAGTTGGCAACGCTTGCGCCGCGATGTGCAGGCAGACTACCAACTGGCCTTCGGCGAGCCGGCCGGCAATCTGATCAACTTGGCCATGATGACCGACTCGGACAACACCCGCAGCCGCGCCGAGGCTTGCTACGGCAGCATCCTGCTTCTGAACGAACAACAACAAGCGCAGTCCGGCAGCCTGCAGTTTTGAATCTGGGCTTGCAACTAAGGGACTACCCTTATATTGCGGGCCTGATTCCTGCATGGAATCAGCTATCGACTTTGCCGTGACAATGGCTTCCTGCAATCCATGACGAGCCGCCCCCCCACCGACATGCTAGTTTTCATACTCAGACGCCTCGCCCAAGCGGTGATCGTGATGCTCACGGTTGCTTTCGTTGCTTTCATGTTGTTTCAATATGTCGGCGATCCTGTCACCAACCTGCTGGGGCAAGACGCCACGCAGGAGCAGCGCATTGCCTTGCGCAAGGATCTGGGGCTGGATGCGCCGTTCCCGGTGCAGTTCGCGCGCTTTATCGGCAATGCCGTGCAGGGCGAGTTCGGGCTCAGCCTGCGCCAGGGCCGCAAGGTGTCCACGCTGATCATCGAACGCTTTCCAGCCACTCTGGAGCTGTCGCTGGTTGCCGGCGTGATCGCCCTGGGGCTGGGCATTCCGCTCGGGGTTTATGCGGCCTTGCGACGCGGCCGCGCCAGCTCGCAACTGCTGATGATGTTGTCGCTGCTGGGCGTGTCGTTGCCGACATTCTTGATCGGCATTCTGCTGATCCTGGTGTTTGCCGTTTGGCTGAAATGGCTGCCCAGCTTTGGCCGTGGCGATGTGATGGCCATCGGCAGTTGGACCACCGGCCTGCTGACGGCCGACGGACTGCGCCATGTGCTGCTGCCGGCCATCACCTTGTCGGTGTTTCAGCTGACCCTGATCATGCGGCTGGTGCGCTCGGAGATGCTGGAGGTGCTGCGCACCGACTACATCCGCTTTGCCCGGGCGCGCGGCTTGAGCAACCGAAGCGTCTATTTCGGCCACGCGCTGCGCAACACTTTGGTGCCTGTGATCACCATCACCGGGCTGCAGCTCGGCTCGCTGATCGCCTTTGCCATCATCACCGAGACGGTGTTTCAGTGGCCCGGCATGGGATTGCTGTTCATTCAGGCCGTGCAGTTTGCCGATATTCCGGTGATGGCGGCCTATTTATGCCTGATCTCTTTCATCTTCGTGGCGATCAATCTGTTGGTTGACTTGCTTTATTTCGCGGTCGACCCGCGCTTGCGTGTGGAAGGCAAAGCCCATTGATGCCGCCCCTCGACACCCAGCCCAAACTGCGCAAACAGCCATGACATCACCTGCATCACCCAACACCCCTCTGGCCGAACCGGGCCGCTGGCAGCGCTTTCTTGACGGCGACGTCTGGTACTCGTTCAAGTCCTCGCCGGTGGCCATCATGGCGGCGGTGATCGCCTTCATTTGCATCTTCTGCGCGCTGTTTGCCGAGTGGGTGGCACCGCACAACCCGTTCGATCTGGCCTCGCTGGAGTTGATGGACTCGCGCCTGCCACCGGCTTGGATGGAGGGCGGCAGCAGCAAATATTTGCTCGGCACCGATGATCAGGGCCGCGACCTGCTGTCCGCGTTGATGTACGGCGCCCGCATCTCGCTGTTCGTCGGTTTTGCGTCGGTGCTGGTGTCGATGGTGATCGGCGTGGGCCTGGGCCTGCTGTCTGGCTTTGTCGGCGGCAAGGTGGACGCCTTCATCATGCGCATCTGCGATGTGATGCTGTCCTTCCCGTCGATTCTGATTGCGCTGCTGATCGATGGCGTGGGCCGGGCCATGTTCCCGAACGCGCATGAGTCGCTGGCGTTTCTGGTGCTGATTCTGGCCATTTCGTTGACCGGCTGGGTGCAATATGCCCGCACGGTGCGCGGCTCGACGATGGTGGAGCGCAACAAGGAATATGTGCAAGCGGCGCGCGTCATCGGTGTGTCGCCTGGCCGCATCATGCGTCGCCACGTGCTGCCCAATGTGTTGGGGCCGGTGCTGGTGCTGGCCACCATCCAGGTTGCGGCGGCCATCATCACCGAAGCCACCTTGTCCTTTTTGGGCGTGGGCGTGCCGCCGACCAGTCCGTCGCTGGGCACCCTGATCCGCGTTGGCAATGACTTTTTGTTCTCGGGCGAGTGGTGGATCACGATCTGGCCCGGTGCGATGCTGGTGCTGATCGCCCTGAGCGTCAATTTGCTGGGCGACTGGTTGCGTGACGCCTTGAACCCCCGTTTGCGTTGAAGACTTCAGACATGACGACACCCTTGCTTGAAGTACGCCATTTGCGCGTGGAGTTCCCGACCCGGCGCGGCACCTTGCTGGCGCTGGATGACATCTCGTTCGACATTGCGCCGGGCGAAATCCTCGGCGTGGTGGGCGAATCCGGGGCGGGCAAATCATTGACCGGCGCGGCCATCATCGGCCTGCTCGACCCGCCCGGCCGGATCGCCGGCGGCGAAATCCTGTTGGAAGGGCGGCGCATCGACAACCTGCCCTACGAGCAGATGCGCAAAATTCGGGGCCGCCAGATCGGGGCCATCTTCCAGGACCCGCTGACCTCGTTGAACCCGCTGTACACGGTCGGCCGGCAGTTGATGGAAACCATCACGACCCATCTGGGCTTGAGCGACGCGCAAGCCCGCAAGCGTGCGATCGAGCTGCTGGACCAGACCGGCATTCCGGCCGCCGCGGCGCGCATCGACCAGTATCCGCACCAGTTTTCCGGCGGCATGCGACAGCGCGTCGTGATTGCGTTGGCCTTGGCCGGGCAGCCCAAATTGATCGTCGCCGATGAGCCGACGACGGCGCTCGATGTCTCCATCCAGGCGCAAATCATTGCCTTGCTGAAAAGCATCTGCAAAGAGCAGGGCGCCGCCGTGATGCTGGTCACCCACGACATGGGCGTGATCGCTGAAACCTGCGACCGCGTGGCCGTGCTGTACGCCGGGCGAGTGACCGAGATTGGCCCGGTGCACGACGTCATCCACAGCCCGGCCCACCCGTACACCGTCGGCCTGATGGGCGCGATCCCGTCGATGGACGATGACCGCGAGCGCTTGCTGCAGATCGACGGTGCGATGCCGCGCCTGAATGCGATCCCCCCGGGCTGCGCCTACAACCCGCGCTGCCCGCAAGCTTTTGACCGCTGCCGCGCGGAGCGCCCCGACCTGCTCACGGTCGGCAGCACCCGCGCAGCCTGCTGGCTGCATGCGGCACAGACCGAGGTCGCACGATGAATCCGCCCATCTCTTCAGTTCCGTCAGCTGTTATCCCTCCGTTGGTGCAGGTACGCGACCTGAGCAAGACCTTCGACGTCTCGGCGCCCTGGTTGAACCGGGTGTTGGAGCGGCGCAGCAAGCAGTTCGTGCACGCGGTGGACGGCGTGAGCTTCAGCATCGAGCGCGGCAAGACCTTGGCGCTGGTGGGCGAGTCCGGCTGCGGCAAAAGCACGGTAGCGCGCTTGCTGGTCGGCTTGTACGAGCCGACCCGTGGCACGGTCAGCTTTGACGGCGTGGACGCCGCCAAGACCTTGGCCTCCAGCGCGGCCTTGGGCTTGCGCCGGCGCATGCAGATGATTTTTCAGGACCCGTATGCCTCGTTGAATCCGCGCTGGAAGGTGCAGGACATCGTGGCCGAGCCGCTGCGCGAGCATGGGCTGATGACGGACGAAGCCGAGTTGCGCGTGCGCGTCGGCGAGTTGCTGGAATCGGTCGGCTTGTCGGCGCTGGACAGCGTCAAGTTCCCGCACCAGTTTTCCGGCGGCCAGCGGCAGCGCATTTCCATCGCTCGAGCGCTCGCCACGCAGCCGGAGTTTCTGGTCTGCGATGAGCCGACCTCGGCGCTTGATGTGTCAGTGCAGGCGCAAGTGCTCAACATCATGAAGGACTTGCAGCGTGCGCGCGGCCTGACCTATTTGTTCATCTCGCACAACTTGGCCGTGGTGCGCCACGTGGCGGATCAGGTCGGCGTGATGTATCTGGGGCAATTGGTCGAACTGTCCGACAAGGCAGAGCTGTTCGCCCGGCCGCGCCACCCGTACACGCGCATGTTGCTGGATGCGATCCCCGACATCCACATGACCGGCCGCGCTCGCACACCGGTGCAGGGCGAGGTGCCCAACCCCTTGAATCCGCCCAGCGGCTGCAGCTTTCACCCGCGCTGCCCGCTGGCCAACGAGCGCTGCAAGATCGAGCGCCCGCTGCTGCAGGAATTCAAGGGCGTGCGCGTCGCCTGTCATGCGGTGGAGGAAGCCCGCGCTTGAGGTTCAGCGGGTGAGGGCTGGCAGCGC
>JBIIVZ010000445.1:0-2955 GCA_044339175.1 Roseateles sp. | reverse complement strand
CAGGTCTTGCCGGCCGGCCAAGTCGGTCATCTGGCGGTCAAGGGCCCGACCGGTTGCCGTTACTTGGCCGACGACAGGCAGCGCAGCTATGTGCTGAACGGCTGGAACCTGACCGGCGATGCGTATCTGGTCGATGCAGACGGTTATTTCGTCTACCAGGCCCGCACCGACGACATGATTATTTCGGGGGGCTACAACATCGCCGGGCCGGAGGTCGAGCAGGCCTTGCTGACGCACCCGGCGGTGGCCGAGTGCGGCGTGATCGGCGTGGCCGACGAGGCGCGCGGCCAGATCGTCAAGGCGGTGGTGGTGCTGCGGGACGGCTACGCGCCCGGCCCGGACATGGCGCGCACGCTGCAAGACTTTGTCAAAGCGGAAATAGCGCCCTACAAATACCCGCGTGCGATCGAATTCCGAACCCGCTTGCCCCGCACCGAGACAGGTAAGCTGCAACGCTTTCGCCTGCGCGACACTGAATCCTGACCGTCCTGATTGGAGAACCCCATGAAGAAGAACATTTTGAGTGCTGCCGTGTTGGTGAGCTTGGCCTCGGTGCTGACCGTGGCCGCACCGGCTTGGGCGGCCGACAAGATCAAGGTCGGTTTGCTGAGCACCTTGTCCGGCCCAGGTGCGGGCTTGGGCGTGGACATTCGTGATGGCTTCAACCTGGCGCTGAAGCACAGCGGCGGCAAGTTCGGTGGGGTGGCGGTGGAAGTGATCACCGCCGACGACCAGCAAAACCCCGAGGTGGCCAAGCAGACCTCGGACCGGCTGATCAAGAAGGAGAAGGTCGACTTCATGACCGGCATCGTGTTTTCCAACCTGATGCTGGCCGTGGGCCCCAGCGTGTTTGAGAGCAAAACGCCCTACATCAGCGCCAATGCCGGCCCGTCGCAATATGCCGGCGAGCAGTGCAACCCCTATTTCTTCAACGTGGCTTGGCAGAACGACAACCTGCATGAGGCGGTCGGCAAGACGGTGACCGACAAGGGCTTCACGAAGGTCGTCATGCTGGCACCCAACTACCCCGCCGGCAAGGACGCGCTGGTCGGCTTCAAGCGCTACTACAAGGGCGCGGTGGCCGATGAGATCTACACCAAGCTGGGGCAGCTGGACTATTCGGCCGAGCTGGCGCAAGCCCGCGCCGCCAAGCCGGACGCGATGTACATCTTCTTGCCCGGCGGCATGGGCATCAACTTCATCAAGCAGTTCGTCGGTGCCGGCCTGTCCAAGGACATCACGTTGTTCGGCCCCGGTTTTTCGGCCGACGAGGACGTGATCCGCGCGGTGGGCGAGCCGATGCTGGGCATGTTCAACAGCTCGCATTGGGCGCACGACATGGACAACGCTGCCAACAAGAAGTTCGTTGCCGACTTCCAGAAGGACTACGGCCGCCTGCCGTCGCTGTATGCGTCACAAGGTTATGACGCCGCGTTGTTGATGGACGCTGCGGTGCGCGATGTGAAGGGCAAGATCGAGGACAAGCCGGCGTTGTTGAAAGCGCTGAAGGCGGCCAAGTTTGCCTCGGTGCGCGGCCCGTTCAAGTTCAACAACAATCAATACCCGGTGCAGGACTATTACCTGCGCGTGGTCACCAAGGACGCCGCTGGCCGCGTCACCAACAAGACGCTGGGCAAGATCTTCAGCAACCATGCCGACGCTTATGCGGCCAGTTGCAAGATGCCGGGTTGAGGGGTGTGAGCTGTTGAACTCTCAAGAAACAAAACAGATTCAGCCAATTTCAGCGACGTAGGGCGGGTCAAGACCCGCGGGCTCTGTTGGCATTGGCAGCGAAGTGCCGACATGAGCTGGCTGGGGTGCCACGGCTGCCACAGTCGGCCACACGCGGGTCGCGACCCGCCCTACAACTCTGCATGACACACCCAATGCCCTTGCTGAACGAGTACCTGCGTTCGCCTGATTGAAGAAACACATAGCCGAAGGATCAGCGCGGCGGGGCGTTTTGCGGAGGTCAAGGAGGAGGTCGCAGCCCTAGGCTGCGCTGGGGTGAGAGAGCCAGGCACAAACAGTCCACATGGACTGTTTGTGCCTGGCGAGCGCCAAGGCCTCTGGCCTTGGCACGCAGCAAAACGTCTCGCCGGGCTGATCCCGCGAACTAGCCCAGTCCCCAACACGCGCCAAGTACATCGTTTCTCCCCGACCGTCGGGCACCGCTAGGTCATCTGTGATGCTCTTGACTCGCCTGATTTTTTGATTTCTCTGACCCGGACGACATTCGATGGATTGGATTCTTATCACCGAGCAGCTGTTGAACGGCCTGCAATTTGGGCTGATGCTGTTCTTGCTGGCTGCCGGCTTGACGCTGGTGTTCGGCATCATGGACATGATCAACCTGGCCCATGGCTCGCTTTATATGGTGGGGGCCTACTTGGCGGCGTCGATTGCGCAGGCCACCGGGTCGTTTGGCTTGGCCGTGCTGGGGGCGCTGGTGGGCACGGCGGCGTTTGGCATGTTGCTGGAGGTGACGCTGCTGCGCCGGCTCTATGCCCGTGACCATCTGTCGCAGGTGCTGGCCACCTTTGCGCTGATCCTGATCTGCAATGAGGGCGTGCGCATGATCTGGGGCGAGCAACCGATGATGTTGAATGCGCCGGCCGCGTTGGCCGGCCCGGTGGAGTTGTTGCCCGGCCTCTATTACCCGGCTTATCGCTTGTTGATCATCGGGGCGGGCTGCGCCGCTGCGGCCTTGCTTTATGTGCTGGTGACGCGCACCCGAGTTGGCATGTGGGTGCGCGCCGGAGCGTCAAACCGGGCCATGGCCACCGCGATGGGCGTCAATATCCGTTGGCTGTTCACGGCGGTGTTCGGCTTCGGGGCGGCCTTGTGCGCGCTGGCCGGTTCGTTGCTGGGGCCGTTGTTGTCGGTGCAAGTGGGCATGGGTGAAAGCATCCTGATCCTGGCCTTCGTGGTGGTGGTGATCGGCGGCATCGGCTC
>JBIIVZ010000444.1:0-2960 GCA_044339175.1 Roseateles sp. | reverse complement strand
AAGTTCAGGCTGCACAAGGCTTGCTCGTTCCCGTTGCGTCCAGTGAAGGATCGATACAGATGTTGCGAGACCAGATATTGGGTGTGGCTGCTGCCCCGCAGCGCCGCGCCATTGCCAAAGCCATCACCCTGCTGGAGTCGACCCGGGCTGACCACCGCGCGGCGGGGGATGCGCTGTTGACTGAGCTGCTGCCGCATACCGGGCGCTCGTTTCGGCTGGGCATTTCCGGCGTGCCGGGCGTGGGCAAAAGCACCTTCATCGAAGCACTCGGCATGTTCTTGATTGCGCGTGGTCACCGGGTGGCGGTGCTGACGGTGGACCCGTCCAGCAGCGTGTCGGGGGGCTCCATCCTGGGGGACAAGACCCGCATGGAGCGCTTGTCGATGGATGAGCGGGCCTACATCCGGCCCAGCCCCAGCAGCGGCACGCTGGGCGGTGTGGCCGAAAAAACGCGCGAAGCGATGCTGGTGTGCGAGGCGGCCGGCTATGACATGGTGATCGTCGAGACTGTCGGCGTGGGCCAGAGCGAAACCGCCGTGGCCGGCATGACCGATATGTACGTGCTCTTGCAACTGCCCAATGCGGGCGATGATTTGCAAGCGATCAAAAAGGGCGTGATGGAGTTGGCCGATCTGGTCGTCATCAACAAGGCCGACCTCGACGCCGACGCCGCCACGCGGGCGCGGGCACAGATTTCATCCTCGCTGCGTATGTACGGCCCGCATGGGCACGGCGATGCAGCGCGCACGACATTGCCGGTCTGGCAGCCGCAGGTGATGCAGCTGAGCGCGCTGAAGGGCGAGGGGCTGGACCGTTTCTGGGATGCTGTCAGCCACTACCGGCAGCTGCAAGAAGCTAACGCGCAACTGGCGCACAAGCGTCAGCAACAAGCGCTGGCCTGGATGTGGGAACGCATTCAGGCCGGCCTGCGTCAACAATTTTCTGCCGCCCCGGCTGTGCGCGCTGCGCTCGGCCACACCACCGAGCAGGTGCTTCAAGGCCATTTGGCACCTTCCACCGCAGCGCGTCAGCTGCTGGGCTTTTTTTCTGGAGACACAAGTCATGCATGACATCCAACAACGGCTTGAAGAAAAACGCGCTCTGGCGCGATTGGGCGGCGGCGAAAAACGCATTGCCGCGCAACATGCCAAGGGCAAGCTGACCGCGCGCGAGCGGCTGGAGCTGCTGTTCGACGAGGGCACGTTCGAAGAATGGGACATGTTCGTCGAGCACCGCTGCGTCGATTTCGGCATGCAGGACAACAAAATTCCGGGTGACGGCGTGGTCACCGGTTACGGCATGATCAATGGCCGCCTGGCCTTCAGCTTCAGCCAGGACTTCACCGTTTTTGGCGGTGCCTTGAGCGAAGCGCATGCAGAAAAAATCTGCAAGGTGATGGATCAGGCGATGAAGGTCGGCGCACCGGTGATCGGCCTGAACGATTCGGGCGGTGCGCGCATCCAGGAGGGCGTGGCCTCGCTCGGCGGTTATGCGGACGTGTTCCAGAAGAACGTGCTGGCCTCGGGTGTGATTCCGCAGATCAGCATGATCATGGGCCCGTGTGCGGGCGGCGCGGTCTATTCCCCGGCGATGACGGACTTCATCTTCATGGTGAAGGACAGCAGTTATATGTTCGTCACCGGCCCGGAAGTGGTGAAGACAGTGACACACGAGGAAGTGACGGCCGAGGAGTTGGGCGGTGCCGCCACCCACACGAGCAAGAGCGGCGTGGCCGACTTGGCTTTTGATAACGATGTTGAAGCGATCCTGATGCTGCGGCGCTTCTTCAACTATCTGCCCCTGAACAACCGCGCCGGTGCACCGACGCGCCCGAGCGGCGACCCAGGCAACCGCCTCGATCACTCGCTCGATACGCTGGTGCCGGACAACGCCAACAAGCCCTACGACATGAAGGAGCTGTTGCTCAAGGTGGTGGACGACGGCGACTTCTTCGAGTTGCAGCCGGAATACGCCAAGAACATCATCACCGGCTTTGCCCGCATGGAAGGGCAGACGGTCGGCATCGTGGCCAACCAGCCGCTCGTGCTGGCCGGCTGTCTGGACATCAAAAGCTCCATCAAAGCGGCGCGCTTTGTGCGCTTTTGCGATGCCTTCAGCATTCCGGTGCTGACCTTTGTCGATGTGCCCGGCTTCATGCCCGGTACATCCCAAGAATACGGCGGCATCATCAAACACGGGGCCAAACTGCTTTATGCCTATGCCGAATGCACGGTGCCCAAGGTCACGGTGATCACCCGCAAGGCTTATGGCGGCGCGTATGACGTGATGTCGTCCAAGCATTTGCGCGGCGACGTCAACTTCGCTTGGCCCAACGCCGAGATCGCGGTGATGGGTGCCAAGGGTGCGGTGGAAATCATCTTCCGCGAGGACAAGGGCAACCCGGAAAAACTCGCCGCCAAAGAGGCCGAGTACAAAGCCCGCTTTGCCAACCCCTTTGTGGCGGGCGCTCGCGGCTTCATCGACGACGTGATCCAGCCGCATGAAACCCGCAAGCGCATCTGCCGCTCACTGGCCATGCTGAAGGACAAGAAGCTTGAAAACCCGTGGCGCAAGCACGGCAACATTCCGCTGTGATGCCCTCAGGAGACAAGCACATGTTCACGAAAATACTGATCGCCAATCGGGGTGAAAACGGCAGCGCAGCGGCCGTTTCGGCGCAGTCAAATTGCCTGATGCGCGCAGCGCAAGCAGGCGAGTTCACCCCGGGAGCCCACCATGTTTAACAAGATCCTTATTGCTAACCGGGGTGAGATCGCCTGCCGGATCATCAAGACCGCCCAAAAAATGGGCATCAAAACGGTCGCGGTCTATTCGGAAGCCGACAAGGACGCGCGCCATGTGGAGCTGGCCGATGAGTCGGTGCTGCTCGGCCCTGCGGCCAGCCGCGAGTCCTACTTGGTGGTCGACAAGATCATTGCGGCGGCCAAACAGACCGGCGC
>JBIIVZ010000443.1:0-2968 GCA_044339175.1 Roseateles sp. | reverse complement strand
GCGTTTGAAGCCGCGCAACCAGGCCATCAGTCCATCGGCATCGGCATGGCCGGAGAAGCCTTCCAGGTGGCTGATCTCGGCGTTGACGCTGACAAAGTGGCCGTGCAGTTTGATTTCGCGCGCCCCTTGCACCATCTTCGCCCCGCGACTGCCGCCGACCTGGAAGCCGGGGAAGGCGATGTGGTGGCGGGCCTGCGGTGCCATCGTCTCGATGTAGTTGAGCACCCGCCCGCCGGTGGCCATGCCGCTGGCCGAGATGACGATAGATGGCCGAGTTTTTATGCCAGTCTTGGCACCGCCCAGACTGGTGGCCAGCTTCAACGACTCGGCTGGCTTGGTGATCAGGTGGACACCGTCGCACAGCCCGCCCGCCTCCGAGGCGCTGATGCGCAACAGCTTTTTGTGCTTCAGCGTCAGCTCGGTGGCTTGGATGGCCATCGGACTGTCCAGGTAGATCGGCACATCCTGTGCCAGTTCGCCCGCTTCGCGCAAGCGCTGCAAGACCAGCAGCAGGGCCTGCGCTCGCCCGACCGCAAAGCTGGGCAGCAGCACCGAGCCGCCGCGCTTGAAGGTGTTGCGCAGCACCTGAGCCAGCTTGGCCTGCACGTCTTCGGCCGGGTGCAGGCGGTTGCCGTAGGTGGATTCGATCAACAGCACATCGGCTTCCTCGACCCGCTGCGGTGCCGGCATCAGCAAATCATTGCTGCGCCCGACGTCGCCGGAAAACACCAGCGTTTGCCCGTTGGCAGTGATGCTGAGCGCGCAAGCGCCGAGCAAATGCCCGACCGGTGTGAAGCGGATGTCGGCATCGCCCAGGCGTAAACGGCCGTCGCGAGGCAGTCCGACGAAATGCGCCAGTGCCCTTTTGGTGTCCGCGACGGTGTAAAGCGGCAAGGCCTTGGCATGTTTTGAAGTGCCCCAGCGATTGGCGCGGCGCGCGTCTTCCTCCTGCAAATGGGCGCTGTCCAGCAGCAAGACCTCGCACAAATCGCGGGTCGCCGAGGTGGAGAAGATCTGGCCCTGGAAACCCTGACTGCGCAGCGCCGGGATGTAGCCGCTGTGATCCAGGTGGGCGTGCGACAGCAGGACGGCGTCTATGCTGGCGGCGGCCACGCCCAGCCCGGTCCAGTTGCGTTCGCGCAAATATTTGTAGCCCTGGAACATGCCGCAGTCCAGCAGCAAGCGTTGAGCGCCGATGTCGAGCAAGTGACGTGAGCCGGTGACGGCGTCTGCAGCGCCCAAAAAGGTGATTTTCATGGCCGGCCCAGGGTTGGTGATGCGGCTCATTCCAGCACCGGCCCAGCCCGCCGTGCTTGATCCAGATCAGGGGCGACGGCGATGATCAGCCGACCGGCAAGCGCCCAAAAAAAAGCCCAACCGTGCGGGTTGGGCTTTTTATTCCTTTCAGCACCTCAGGCGCTGGCGCTCAAATCAACGCTTCGGTGCGGTAGAACGCGACGGCGGACGACCTGCGCCGCTGCCGCCACCGCCACCACCACCACCACTCGGGCGGCCGCTGCCGGCCGGCCGGGGCGAGCCGGGGCGGGCGCTGCTGCTCGGACGCGGGGCGCGATCACCGCCGCCACCGCCGCCGCCTTCACGCGATGAGCCACTGCTGGGGCCACCGCGCGGCGCGCCGCGGCCACCACCACCACCGCCGCCGCCGCCAGCACCGCCGCGCGGGTTGCTGCCACGGCCACCACCGCCGCCGCCAGAGCGACTGCCGTTGGTGTTCAGGATCATCCGGCCCAGCACGATGGGCTCGGGCTTTTCGCTCGGATCGGGCGCGAAGCCGGGCACGATTTCCTTCGGAATGTCGCGCTTGATCAGCTTCTCGATTTCGCGCAGGAAGCCGTTTTCGTCCACGCAGACCAGCGATACCGCTTCGCCGGTGGCACCGGCACGACCGGTGCGGCCGATGCGGTGCACATAGTCTTCCGACACGTTGGGCAACTCGAAGTTGACGACGTGGGGCAGCTGATCAATGTCGATGCCGCGAGCGGCAATGTCGGTCGCCACCAGCACTTGCAGGTCACCGGTCTTGAACTCGGCCAGCGCCTTGGTGCGGGCACCCTGGCTCTTGTTGCCGTGAATGGCCATGGCGCTGATGCCCTGGTCGTTCAAATAATCGGTCAGGCGGTTGGCGCCGTGCTTCATGCGGGTGAACACCAGCACTTGTTGCCAGTTGCCCGTCTTGATCAGGTGGGCCAGCAATTCTTTCTTGCGCTCACGGCCGACCGGGTGCACTTTTTGAACGATCGCCTCGGCCGTCTGGTTGCGGCGCGCCACTTCGATCAGCGCGGGCTGATTGAGCAGGCGGTCGGCCAGGTTCTTGATGTCGTCGCTGAAGGTGGCCGAGAACAGCAGGCTCTGCTTCTTCGGCGGCAACATCGCCAGCACCTTCTTGATGTCATGCACAAAGCCCATGTCCAGCATGCGGTCGGCTTCGTCCAGGATCAGTATTTGCACTTGGCTCAAGTCCAACGTGCCTTGCTGCGCATGGTCAAGCAGACGACCGGGGGTGGCCACCAGAATGTCCACGCCGTCGCGCAAGCGGTTGATCTGCGGCTGCATGCCGACACCGCCGAACATGACCATGCTGGTCAAGGGCAGGTATTTGCCGTAGGTCTTGACGCTTTCTTCGACCTGGGCCGCGAGTTCGCGGGTGGGCGTCAGCACCAAGGCGCGAATGGCCGGCTTGCCGCGCTTGTTCAGCATCGGCGCGCCCTGGCTCAGGCGCTGCAACATCGGCAGCGTGAAGCCGGCCGTTTTGCCCGTACCCGTTTGGGCACCTGCCATCAAGTCGCCGCCTTGCAGCACAGCGGGAATCGCTTGCAACTGGATCGGAGTGGGAGTGGTGTAGCCGGCGTCGGCAATTGCCTTCAGCAAGGGCAGGGCAAGGCCCAGGGATTCAAAAGTCATGGTTTCTGGTTTTGTGGGACAGACCGCCCAGTCGCTGCGGCCCAGA
>JBIIVZ010000441.1:0-2971 GCA_044339175.1 Roseateles sp. | reverse complement strand
TTGGGCTTGAGCGCCGAGCAGACGCGGCTGCTGGAGCGGGTGCATTTGGACTTCGTTCGTGCCGGTGCCCAGTTGACGGCACCCGCTCAGCGCCGCTATGCCCAGGTGATGGAGCGCTTGGCCGAGCTGAACACGCAGTTCGCGCAAAACGTGCTGGCGGCTGAGAACGGCTACCAATTGGTTCTGCGCAGCGCGGCTGTGGACGGTGTCGATGACTTGGCCGGCCTGCCCAGCTTTGTGCGCGCCACGGCCGCCCAAGCGGCAGCGGAGCGTGGCCTGACTGGCGTGCACGCGGTGACGCTGTCGCGCTCGCAGATCACTCCGTTCTTGACCTTCAGCGAGCGCCGCGACCTGCGCGAGCAAGCCTGGCGCGCATGGGTTGGGCGGGGGGATGCGAGTGAGGTGCCTGCCGCCGAGGCGAAAGACCACGACAACCGCGCCATCGCGCAGGAAATCCTCACGCTGCGCAACGAGCAAGCCCGTCTGCACGGCCACGCCTGCTACGCCGATTACGCGCTGGCCGACACGATGGCTGGCTCCGTTGCTGCCGTCACCGGCTTGCTGTCGCGCGTCTGGGAGCCGGCCAAAGCGGCCGCCAAGCTGGAGCAGGACGCGCTGGAAGCGATGCAGTTGTCGCTCGGCCACCGCTTCACGCTGGAAGCCTGGGACTGGCGCTTTTATGCCGAAAAAGTCCGCAAGGCCCGCTACGACCTGGACGAAGCCGAGGTCAAGCCCTATTTCCCGCTCGACGCGATGGTGGCGGCCTTGTTCGACTGCGCGCAGCGCTTGTTCGGTTTGACCTTTGTCGCCAAGCCGGAAATTGCGGCCTATCACCCGGACGTCAAGGTTTACGAGGTGCAGGGGCAGGGCGGCGTGGCGCGCGGTGTGTTCTTGCACGACAACTTTGCCCGCAGCACCAAGCGCAGCGGTGCCTGGATGAATGCGCTGCGTTGGCAAGCTCGCAACGGCCTCGATTGCCTGCCCATCATCTTGAACAACAACAACTTCGCCCAAGGTGCGCCGGGCGAGCCGACGCTGTTGAGCTTTGACGACGCACGCACGCTGTTCCATGAATTTGGCCATGGCCTGCACGGCTTGCTGTCGGATGTCGAGTTCGAGCGCTTGTCGGGCACCCAGGTGCTACGTGATTTCGTCGAGCTGCCGTCGCAAATCTTCGAGCATTGGATGAGCGAGCCCGAGGTGCTGAAAGAACATGCCCGCCACTATCAGACCGGTGCGCCGATCCCCGACGCCTTGCTGGCCAAGTTGAAGGCCGCCGAGCTGTTCAATCAAGGCTACGAAACTGTGCGCTACACCGCCAGTGCCTTGGTCGATCTGGCGGCCCACTCGCTGACCGACTCGCAAGGCCCTGACGTGGTGGCTTTCGAGGCGCAGACGATGGCTGCTTACGGCTTGCCGCCCGCCATCGGCATGAACCACCGGATGACGCATTTTCAGCACCTGTTTTCCAGCAGCGGCTATGCGGCCGGCTACTACGTCTACCTGTGGGCCGAAGTGCTGGATGCCGATGGCTACGAGGCTTTCGTCGAAGCGGGCAGCCCGTTTGACGCGGCCGTGGCCGAGCGTTTGCTGGCCTGCATCTACTCGACCGGCAACAGCCGCGAGCCCGGTGCAGCCTACCGCGCCTTCCGCGGCCGGGACGCTGCGGTGGAGCCGATGTTGCGCGGCCGTGGGCTGCTGCCGGCTTGAGCAAGCCCGCCGTTCCCACCCCTGTCAAGGGGCGGTGAATTCAAGGCTTGGGCGCGAAGAAATCGTCCAGGCCTTGCAGAAACGCTTTGAAATCAATCGGCTTGGTCCAATAGGCGGCAAAGCCGGCCGCCTTGGCCAGCCGTTGATCTTCCGGGCTGCCGTCGGCGGAGACGGCGATGCAGGGAATGTGGGCCGTGAGCGGCTCGGCGCGCAAGCGCTCCAGCACCTCGTAGCCGCTGCAGTCCGGCAAGTGCAGGTCCAGCAAGATCAGGTCCGGCTGCAGCGCTTGCGCCATCGCAACACCTTGCCCGCCGTCAACGGCGCAGTCCAACCTCAGCTGCGGACGCATCCCCACCAGTTCCTCGACCACCAGCGTATTGACCGCGTTGTCTTCGATATAGAGCAGCCGCCCAAGTGCGGTTGCGGAGTTGTCGGGGCGTGATGGCATGGAGGTCATTGGCCCGAGTTTAGCCAGGTAGGGCGGGTCAAGACCCGCGCCGTGCCGCCTGACTATCATCGGTACACACGTCATCCTCAATTGAAAGCCTCTGCATGAACGAGCCGCAAGAAAAGCAAAAATTCGCCCTGGTGACCGGGGCTGGCTCCGGCATTGGCCGGGCCTGCGCGCTGGCGCTGCTGGACGCCGGCTACCGGGTCGCTCTGGTCGGCCGTCGCCCTGAGGCCTTGCAAGCCACCGCAGACGCCGCCTCCGCGTCCGACTGCGCTTTGGTGCTGCCGGCCGACGTGACGCAACCGCAGGCGGTGGCCGAGGTGTTTGCCCGCGTGCAAGCCGAGTTCGGGCGGCTCGACCTGTTGTTCAACAACGCCGGCATGTCGGCACCGGGCATTCCGATTGATCAGCTCAGCTATGCGCAGTGGCAAGCGGTGGTCGATGTCAACCTGACCGGCAGCTTTCTGTGTGCCCAGGCCGCCTTCAAGTTGATGAAGAGCCAAAGCCCGCAGGGTGGCCGCATCGTCAACAACGGTTCGATCTCGGCCCATGCGCCGCGCCCCAATTCGGCCCCGTACACGGCCACCAAACACGCCATCACCGGCCTGACCAAGGCCTTGTCGCTGGACGGCCGAGCGTTTGACATCGCTTGCGGCCAGCTCGACATCGGCAACGCGCTGACTGAAATGGCCCTGCCGATGACGCAGGGCGTGCGCCAGGCCAATGGCAGCATTGCGGTGGAAGCGACAATGGAGGTGGCACATGTTGCCAGTGCCTTGCTCTATATGGCCGGCTTGCCTTTGTCGGCCA